>OODV01000379.1 GCA_900299555.1 uncultured Endozoicomonas sp. | reverse complement strand
ATTTTAGGCATTTCTTACGAATCGGTTTATTCCTGATAGAGGTGGTGAAAGACAGATATAAAGTAAAAAGGAAGACGGTCGTCACATGCGTAATCCAACCCGTAAGAAAAAAGTCTGGAAATAGCCATCGCCCTGGCTATTTCCAGTGGTTCTGCAATCGTCAGCGCAATGGAGCTCGAAGAAGTTATTGTTACTGCTCAAAAGCGTGAGCAGGATCTTCAGGATACTCCCATCGCTGTTTCCGCATTTAATGCCGAAGCCATTACGGATCAGGGAATCAATGATATCTCTGATGTCAGTCAGTTTGCACCTAATGTTGAGATTGTTGAGTCACCAGGTGGTAGTACCGGGGCAACTATCGCCATTCGGGGCTCGACTACCATTAATCCGGCAGTTGTTTTTGAACCTACTGTGGGTATTTATGTGGATGGTGTTTTTGTTGCCAAAAATGCCGGTGGCCTGTTTGATGTGGCCGAGTTGGAGCGAATTGAGGTTCTGCGTGGTCCCCAGGGAACGCTTTACGGTAAAAATACCGTGGGTGGTGCGATCAATCTGATTACCCGTAAGCCTGGTGAAGAATTTGGTGGCACGCTGAGGCTGGGGGTTGGTAACTATGGCTATAAAGACGGCTTTCTTAGTGTAGATACTGGTCGCCTTGGTGATATGGCTGCATTCAATATCTCCATGAATGTGCGTCAGCGTGATGGTTTCTATAAAAATAACTCGACCAATGACGCTGCGGCTGATGAGTTTAAAAAGCTCGATACCAAGGCTATGCGTATTGCCGGGTTGTTTGATTTAAGTGATAGCCTGGAAGCCTATTATACGTTTGATAAAAACAAGAGAGATAATACTCCGGCTTTTGGCCAGCTGGAAACGTTGAGTGATCCGGTTGATCGTGACGAAGAAGGTCCTCTGAATGGTGCCTTTGAAGATACATCTGATAATTATGGGCATGCCCTGACACTGACTTATGATCTTTCTGACTCCGTGACTATGAAGTCCATTTCTGCTTATAGAAGTATGGAGTTTGTGGATGGTGGTGAAGTTGATGGGACTGATGTCGCTTCAGGGAGTTTTGCGGTATTTCACACCCGTAGGGAAGTGACCTCAGATCAGGTATCTCAAGAGCTTCAGTGGGTAGGCAGTGCAGATAATTTTGATTATGTACTGGGCGCTTACTATTTCAATGAAGACTCAGATGCCAAAAACCCCTACAAAACTACTTTCACCGGATCTGAAAACGTTGAAAATAATTACGGTGTGGATGGTACATCCTATGCACTGTATGGACAGGCTGATTACTACTTAGACGATGTATGGACATTGACTGGTGGTTTACGCTGGACTAGAGAAACTCAACAACCACCGGCTAAAGCCGGTGGGTCAGTATTACGGACTGAAAGTCCGGGTACGCGTCAAAGACGCGTTATGATTTAGTCCTGAAATTATCATCAACTCTCGGTTCAAAATGATGCTCTAGGTACTCTTTGATCATCTCCTCTGTCACATTTCCGGAGGTGACACAAAAATAACCTCTAGCCCAGAAGTGCCTTCCCCAGTATCGCTTCCTCAAGTCCCGAAAACTCTCAAATAACTTTGTTGAGCTCCTTCCTTTGATTCTGCGCATAATTTCACTTGGACCCATATTTGGCGGAGCCGAAACCAAAAGGTGAACATGATCCTTGCTTATGACACCCTTGAGGATCTCTATCTCAAATGCTTGGCACGTCTCTCTGATCAGCTCTCTTGCCTTGAGACCAACATCAGCTTTAAGAACCTGATACCGATACTTGGTAACAAATACAAAGTGGTACTGAATATTGAAAACCGTGTGACTGCCATATCTATACTCCATCGCAGAATCTCCACACCGAGATGCCTGCAACAAATTATCATAGCTAAAGCTGACCAGCTAAAGCCGGTGGTTTTAACCTTGTGAGAGACTAATAAATGGCCTCTGTTATTATGACAGAGGCCATTTAATGTTTTTCATAGTTCAATTGCTGCCTTCATACCTGAACTCATAGCACCTTCAATATAAGCAACATCGGCACTGTCTCCAATATTGGTCACTTTTAATCCTGCTTCAGCAATTTTGCTGGCAAAGCCGTGGTCAGGTTCTGCACCGATGGCCAGAACCACGGAGTCTGCGGGTAATTGATACCCAATGCCATCCTTATCCTGATAATGGACATGGGTTTTATCAATCTGGTTCACTGTGGCAAATGTTATGGTTTCGACATTGTGCGTTTTCAGATTGTGGAACACTCGCCAGCGACGGACGATACTCAGTTCCGTTCCCAGATCCCGTTCTGGTTCCAGAACGGTTACGCTTCGACCGCGCTCTACCAGGAATTCTGCCAGCTCAAGTCCTACCAGACCGCCACCGATAATCACCACCTGTTTGCCCAGGGGCATCCAGAGTTTTGATAGTTGCTGAATGGCTTCCGTACTGTTGGTGGCACCGATCATGGAGCCGGATTTCATCATCATACGCTGGGCGACATTGAGCTTCTTTTTGGCAATATCATCACCATCACCGGTCATCAAACGACGGAGTTCATCACCGGACCAGACATGCTTCTGGTCAGCACCGGGAATAGCCGGAGCATCTCGCAGAGCACCCGTGGCAATGATCACTTCATCAGGCTTCAGTTTTTGTAACAATGCCTCATTTGCTTCGGTGTTCAGGCGGATATCAACAGGCAACTGTTTGATCTGGGTAACCAGGTAGTCCAGTAACGGACCATTTTCCGGGTAAGCCAGAGAGGCAAAAAAGAGTGTGCCACCCAGACGCTGACTGCGTTCGATCAGGGTCACACGATGACCACGAAGAGCAGAAACCCTGGCGGCCTCCATACCACCGGGACCACCACCAATAACGACAATGTGCTTAGGCTTATCAGAGGCGATAAGCTTTATTTCTGATTCATGGCCGGTCATAGGGTTGACCGCACACTTTACCCGCTCATTGACAAATATCTGGCTGACACAGACATAGCAGTAAATACAGGGGCGAATATCCTGAGGCCGGTTTTCCACAATCTTTTTTGGCAGCTCCGGGTCAGCCAGCAGTTTGCGAGCCATGGCGATATAATCACACTTGCCATCGGCAATCGCCCTGTCGGCCACTTCCTGCTCCAGTCGCCCAACGGCAATGACTGGGATATTGATGTGCTTTTTGACCTCGGCTGCCCAGTCCAGAAATCCTGCCGGTTTCTGCACCAGGGGGGCTTCGGTAAAGGCATCGCCACTGTTGGTGTTGGCATAGGCGGAGATATGTACCGCATCCAGTCCGGCGTCTTCAACCATTTTGGCAACGGCGATGCAGTCATCCAGTGTGATACCACCATCCATTCGCAGTTCCTGGGCATCAAGGCGCAGCCAGACGGGAAAGTCCATTCCGACCCGCTCACGAACCGCTGCTATCACTTCCATTAACAGACGGGCCCTGTTTTCCAGCGGACCGCCATACTCATCATCCCGTTTGTTGGTATAAGCAGAAAGAAAACCGGCAATGATATAGGTGTGAGCAGCGTGCAGTTCAATACCATCAAAGCCGGCACGAACTGCCCGTTCGGCAGCGGCAGCAAACCACTCAATCATCTGGTTAATGTCGTTCTTATCCATCACCCGGATTTTTGGTTTGGTACCGGCTTTGGGACGAATAAAGGCACCCAGCTCAGCAAGTGTCAGGGAACTCATCATGTCAGATTTCTGAGGCATGGGGATGGATGGCACCCATAGCTCGCGTCCTTCTGCCAGATCCCTTACCGCCGTTTTTCCGGCATGCTGAAGTTGAATGGCAATTTTTGCATCGTGTTTATGAACCCGCTCGGTGAGCTGCTTCAGGCCGGGAATAAATTGGTCATGGGAAATACCGACCTGGTAGGGTTCTGCGGTTCCACGGGGGTAGGCGATTGAACAGACACCCATGGTCAGCATGGCTGCACCGCCTTTGGCCCGCTCCTCGTAGTAGGCCAGGATTCGTTCACCACAATGGCCATCCGCTTCTGCGAAATTGGATCCCATGGGTGCCATGATCATACGGTTTTTCAGATTCAGAGAACCAATCCGGCCCGGTTTTGACAGGTGTTCGAAAGCAGACATACAACGATTCTCGTTTTAATTATTATTAAGAAAGTCCACACAGGTTCGGTTAAACAGGTCTTCGTGTTCTACCTGTACCCAATGACCACACTGATTGACCATCAGGAAACGGCACTCTTTGGTATTGTGTAGAAACTTGAACATACCTTCTGACGGATTAAATTTATCGTCAGTTCCCCAGAAGCCAAGGATCGGGCAATCCAGCTCGTGGAGGCGCTCAGTCATATTGGGAACCATCATGGTAGAAAACAGGTTGGCTGGCTGGGGCACTGCCACCGCTGCCCGCTCTTCCAACAGTGATTCAGAGAGCTGTGAAGCGTCAAATAACTGTAGCTTCATCACCTCCCGCATTTCATTGACGCCCATAGGACCCGACTGGTAGACCTCAACCATGCGTTGAATGCCTTCCATCTGAAAATAGGTCTCACGTTCTTCGACGCCACCGGGAGCCATCAGGATCAGTTTGCTGACAGTGTTCGGGTATTTAAGTGCCTGCCCAAGGGCAATAGCACCCCCCAGAGAATTTCCCAGCAAAATAGCATCTTTAATGGCCAGCTTTTCCATCAACTGGTTTAAATTCTCAACAAAGAAATCAAGGTGATACTCGGCGTTTTCCGGCTTATCGGAGCGACCAAAGCCGGGCAGGTCCAGGATAATATTGCGATACCCTGCTTTGATGAAGGCCGGATAGTTGCCTTTAAAGTTGCTGTAGCCGCTGGCACCCGGGCCACTGCCATGGAGCCAGATGATCGTGTCACCCTTGCCTTCGTCAAGGTAGTGAAGGGTTATGCCATTATCCAGTTGCACAAACTTTCCGGTGGGGAGAGGAAGATCGTTAAGAGACATAAAAAAGCCTTTTTATTATTTGATGCTGTCGAATCGCTCTGACCGATAATCAATTTTCCTGTTGAATGGTCAAGGGTTCGTGTGATTTCCGGCATCGTCCATTCAGACCAAGTCGCTCTGATATCAAAACCGTTAATGTCAATTTGCTTCATCTGTCAAAAATAAAAAAAGGCCTGGCCGCTGAAGGCAGCGTATACAGGTACGGAGCCAAAAATAATGAAACATAAGAATAAAGTTGTTTTTGTCACGGGTGCCGCTCAGGGTATGGGGCTGGCTGTTGCGAAAAAGTTTGTCAGTGAAGGCGCCAGTGTTGTAGCTGTTGATATTAATCTTGAGGCTGTTGAAACAGCCACTGCAGCGCTGGGAGAAAATGTTCTGGCACTGGCCTGTGATATTTCCGACTCCCTGTCTGTTCGTTCTGTTATGGATAAAATTGAAGAACGTTATGGCCGTTTAGACGTTGTCGTTAATAATGCCGGTGTGGGTTCTGTTGATGCTTTTCTGGATACCCCCGATGAACATTGGCAGAGAGTGATCGGCGTTAACCTGACCGGAACCTTTTTCTGTTGCCGTGAAGGTGGTCGTCTGATGCATAAGAATGGTGGTGGAGCCATTATTAATATTTCCAGCACTGCAGCGGTTTCTGGTGAAGGTCCCAGCCACTACTGTGCGGCAAAAGCCGGTGTTATGGGTTTGACCCGCAGTATTGCCCGGGAACTGGCACCTTCAGGTGTTCGGGTTAATACCATTGTTCCTGGTCCCACCAATACGCCGATGATGGCGGATATCCCCGATGAATGGACTAACCAGATGATTGCCGGCATTCCATTGGGTCGTATGGGTGAGCCCGATGAAATTGCCAGTGTCGCTTCTTTTCTTGCTTCTGATGAGTCTTCATTTATTACTGGCCAGAATATTGCCGCTAATGGTGGCATGGCTTTCCTTTAAGGGCTTAGGGGTAAGATATGTTGGATTCATCAGCGCTTAAAGATCTGAGTGAAAGACTGGACCGTGTTGAGTCCATTGAAGAAATACGGCAACTGGCGGGTAAATATTCACTTTCTCTGGATATGCGCGATCTTGATGCTCATGTCGGGCTATTTGCTCCTGATGTTCGTGTTGGCCGGGGTAAAACGGGGCGTGAACATTTAAAGCAGTGGGTGGACTCTACCTTGAGGGATCAGTTTACCGGTACCTCACATCATCTTGGGCAGCATATTATTGAGTTTGTTGATAGCGATCATGCAATTGGGGTCGTTTACTCGAAAAATGAGCATGAGACCGGTCCGGAATGGGTCACCATGCAGATGCTCTACTGGGATGATTATGAGCGTATTGATGGTCGCTGGTATTTCCGTCGTCGTCTGCCTTGCTACTGGTATGCCTCCGATCTAAATAAGCAGCCTATCGGTGATCAGAAAATGCGTTGGCCCGGCAGAGAGCCTTATGAAGGCACTTTTCACGATCTATTCCCTTCCTGGAAAGAGTTCTGGCTCAATCGTCCAGACCAGGACGTTTTGCCTGAAGTTGCCGAGGCTGCACCGATTGAGCAGTTTCTTCTGAGTATGCGTAAAGATACTCCAGCACCGAAAATACGGGTTAAATAATACCCTCGTTCCCATGCTCTGCGTGGGAATGCATACGGATGTGGTTGCGCGTGCAGAACCCTATCCTTGCTGGAATTTGTGGGGTTTCAGGCTGGTTATTCACTTGTGGCAAGTACGGTATGCATTCCCTCGCGGGACCCATAGAGCCTAAAAGTGTGGGAACGAGGCTTCCTGAGGCTCTGAGGCTTCTGCGACAACCCTTGTCTTCGAGAGGATATCTACGGAACAGAATAACAATGGATATAAGTTCTCCCATCCAGCATAAAACCAAAAAAGTGTCACTGGTCAGCTATGAAGAAACCCAGGGCAAAATGGACCAACGGGCCGCCGCTGCAAACCGGATTAAACCCCGGGATCTTTATACAGTAGCTGATCGCTTTGAGGCCCAGGCAAAGCGTTATGGGGAACGCACTTTTCTGCTCTATGGCGATAAAACCTTCAGTTATCAGGAGGCCAATCGACTTGCTGATCGGACAGCGCAGGCTGCTCTGGCAATGGGAATGAATCCCGGTGATACCTGTGCAATTGCTCTTGAAAACCGGCCGGAATTCTTTTTTACCTGGTTTGGATTAGCCAAGGCTGGTGTCGTTGTCGCCTTTCTTAATACTCAGGTAAACGGTGCTCCTTTGAGCCATGCGGTGAAGTCCACTGATGCCCGAGCGGTTATTGTGGGCGAGGAGTGTGCCCATCACTTTGCCATGACCGATGGTTTGGATGAAATACCACTCTGGTTGCTTTCCGATCCGGAAAAGCCTGCGGCTGCCAGTGATCTGTCACGACTCAGTAATGAATTCCAGGAACGGTTGAAAACGGAATTTGATTGCCCGCTCAGACCTGTCTTGCGCGCTGATATTAAAGCGGAAGACCCTGCCATTCTTATTTTTACTTCAGGTACCACTGGCCTGCCTAAAGCGGCGATATACAGCCATATGCGCTGGTTGTCATCTGGTGATGTGATGGAGGTCACACTGGATGTAACGGCGGGCGATGTCTTTTATTGCTGCCTGCCCCTTTACCATGGTGCCGGTGCCACCTCCGTAACGGCTACGGCGTTGGCTGCAGGGGCTGCTATTGCTCTGCGTCGGCGGTTCAGTGTGCGCAGTTTCTGGGATGATATTTGCGGATATCGTGTGACCATTTGCCAGTATATCGGTGAAATCTGTCGCTATCTGCTGAACTACTACGACAGTGCGCCTCGGCATTATTTACGTTGCATGGTGGGTGCCGGACTGACCCGTGATGGATGGGATCAATGGCTGAACAGGTTTGGCCAGATGGATATTTTTGAAGGATGGGGGGCGACGGAAGCGAATACCAATCTGATCAATCTTGATAATTACCGGGGCTCCTGTGGCCGGGTACCGGACTGGAAAAAAACCAATTTCAGGCTGGTGAAGTTTAATGTGGCGACCAAACAGTATTTACGAGATGACAATGGTTTTCTAATGCTCTGTCAGCCCGGTGACATTGGTGAGGGTATAGCCCGTATCATCAATCATCCTGATATTGGTGGCGGCCGTTTTGAAGGGTATACCAGCGCGGAAGCGACAGAGCAGAAAATTCTGCGCAATGTATTTGAGCAAGGGGATGCTTACTGGCGATCCGGTGACCTGTTGCAATATGACGAACATGGTTATTTCTATTTTGTGGATCGACTGGGAGATACCTTTCGCTGGAAGAGCGAAAATGTGTCTACACAGGAAGTGGCCAGTGCCCTGGGGGATTATCCTGGTCTGGAGCTGATTAATATTTATGGGGTGCAGGTTCCCGGTCACGAGGGCAGGGCAGGAATGGCAGCCATTGTTATGCAGGATAATCATGAGTTTGATCCACAGTCATTTTATGACCTGACCGCAAACCGATTGCCTGATTATGCCGCACCGTTGTTTGTTCGTATCAGCCAGACAGCTGATCTGACGACAACGTACAAATTAAGAAAAGTTGATTTGCAGAAGGCGGGTTACGATCCCGAATGTTGCCGGGAGCCGATCTATGTGCGGGATCGTCAGCTGGGCTGTTATATCCCTTATTCTGAAGTGGTGTTGGAGCGGCTTGGGCTACCGGAGTTCAAGGCTGAGAGAAGCTGAAATAGAACAATAATGAGGAAAATAGCATGATTGATATTCGATCCCTTGGTTACTTCGTTGCCCAGACAGACAATCTGGATGAATGGCAGGATTATGCGGAGAACGTGCTTGGCATGATGGTTTCGCCAGCACCGGATGGTGGTCTTTACATCAAAATGGATGATCGACCATTCAGGATCTTGATTGTTGAAGGCGATGATAAAAGATACTTGTCGTCTGGCTGGGAGCTGGCTTCTCTGGGGGCATTTAATCAGGCGATTCAAAGCTTTGATGAAAAGGGGGTTGCCTGGGAAAAAGGCGATAAAGCCTTGTGTCGTCAGCGCGGTGTTCAGGATATCGCATTGGTGCGAGATCCTTCCGGCAATCTTCATGAACTGTACTGGGGGTATTGTTCCGACTGTCAGCCCTTTGTTTCACCCCAGGGTATACCCAAGTTTGTAACCGATGATATGGGGCTTGGGCACACGGTGCTTCCAGCTCCCAACTTTACTGAAACCCTTGAGTTTTTGCAGGATGTTCTGGGTTTTGGGGTTTCTGATATTTTTAATTTCAAGCCTGCACCGGAAGCAGACCCATTACCCATCTATTTTCTGCACTGTAATAATCCCCGTCATCACAGTCTGGCGATTTGTGGCTTTCCTGTGCCTTCAGGTTGTGTGCATACCATGGTGGAGGTGGAGAATATGACGGAAGTCGGCCGTGCCCATGATCGCCATCAGGCCCATGATGTGCAGTTGTCAGCGACCATTGGGCAGCATCTGAACGACAAAATGATTTCTTTTTATATGAAAACACCTTCTGGCTTTGATATGGAGTTTGGTTATGGTGGGCTGCAGGTGGACTGGGAAGAACACAGTGCTTTCGAGTTTACCAGGGTGAGCCTGTGGGGGCATGATTTTTCAGTGGGGCAGAAGACACAGGGCGGATGACAGAAAAGAGTGCATAGCGAAGCTGGATATCAAGCATCCACAGAGCACAGTTCGAGAGCTGTGCTTTCGATGCTTGAATTATGGGCTCAGCAAGCGGTTGCCTTTTAACTGCCTGATCAGTGTTTGAATTTGTGGGTTACCAGGAATGATAGTATTAAGCTCCTGTCCATATTTCAGAGCTTCTTCAAGGTTCTGATTTTGAAGTGCAGCTGTAAGAAGAGCTCTCAATACATCAGGGTTTGCTGGAAAGCTCTGGTATGCCTTTTGAAACTGCTTGATGGCCAGTGGGTTATTGCCCATCGTTTGTAGTGCCATGCCATAAATATAAAGATAACGGGAATTTTCAGGCACTAGTTCTACGGCTCTGGCAAAACTTGTCAGTGCAGCCTCTGGTTGCTTTTGCCTTACCATGGCAAAACCATAGGCCATATGCAGTGCCGGATCATTCGGTGTCCTGATCAGAGCCTGATTCAATGCCTTCATTGATTCTGGCTCACCGTTCAGACGACGAATAGTTTCTATCAGATTGACTCTTGCAGGACTGAATCCCGGATCCAGTTTAAGGGCCTGTTGATAATGCCCGGCGGCTTTATCCAGAAACTGCTGTTCACTGGCAAGGTTGCCAAGGTTCAGGTGTGATTCCGGGCGATCGCTATTGAATGCCTGGCTGCTTTCAAATTCTTGTAAAGCATAATATAACTTTTCAGCCGTTTGGAGATCCAGCAGATGAATTGGAATAGCTCCCATTGATCTGGCCGCTTCAATGCGAATTGTAAATAGCGGATCTTCCAATAGTGGCGTTAAGTACGCCTGACGCTCTTGAGGCGGTAGCAGCGTTGCCAGTTGTACTGCAGAATGTCGTATAAGATCAGAATCACTTTGTAGTGACTCTACGATAATAGCTGCAGACTGAGCGCTTAAATATGGCCTCAACCGTTGTAATGCGGTTGCTCTGACAATTTCAGGCTGTTCAACATCTCTGATCAGCTCCAGCAGTGACTGTGCAGCATCAGTTTTACCTTGTTCTGCACGGTAAAAGGCTTCTGCAAAGGATTGATAACCCTGAGGGACTTTAACTGATGATTGTTTGACGATATCCGCAGCCCATTGCGGTGACTTATCATTATGACATGTCTGGCAGGCATTAGGTGTGCCAATAGTTAATGTCAAATCAGGGCGAGGGATTCGGAAACTGTGATCACGACGGGCATCAATAACCATAAACTTTTTAGCAGGCATATGGCAATCAAGACAATCAGGCTGTTTTGCTGTTTTAGAGGCTGTCGAACGGTTGGGACTAACTGGCATGACTGGGTGCAGGGTGTGCTTCGGGTTGTTATATATGCTTGAATCGTGACATTGTGAGCACACCTGGGCTTTGGGAAGTTTCAGCTTTTGGCTGTGTGGATTATGACAGTTGCTGCAAGTAACACCGCTGTCGTACATCTTGCTTTGCAAAAATGAGCCGTATTCGAAAACTTCATCTTTTATCTGGCCATCGGGATGGTAAAGCGCTGGAGTTAGCAGGCTTAGATTAAAATGATTATTAAAATCAACGCTCGCATAGTCCGTTGCACTTAATTGAGTTCGTCGTGAATGGCAGCGAGCACATGCTTCCAGTTCCTGATTTTTTCCGACCTTGCCCTGCTTCCCTGTGGTCAGGTTATTTAATTCTTTTGTCCAAAGTTTTACGGGCTGGATCCGGGTGGTTAGCCCTTTGTTGTTCTCAGTTTTTTTCTGGTCTGGATCTGTTGCCCATTGAATATGATGACTTCCAGGGCCATGACATGCCTCGCAACCCACACTGATTTCAGACCATGTGGTTTTAAATTGATCGGTTTCTGACTGGTAGTTTTTCTGCAGATTGGTTGAATGACAGTCTGCGCACATGTAATTCCAGTTCTGGTTCAAGCCTGTCCAGTGCAGGGAGTCGGTATAATCAAGATTTTCATCGGGATAAATATGAAACCATCGCTGACCGCCCTGTTCAGCTGAGCGGGTGTCCCATGCAACGGGTAGCGCCTGTAATCGACCATTACCTGTTGTGACCAGATATTGTTGTAGAGGGTCAAGGCCAAAGGTGTATAAAACCCGGTAACGGGCAGGTTTACCCTGTTGCTCAGCTTTAGAGCTTAGGTATTACGGACGTTTGAGAAGTTTATTTCTGAAATTAATAAAGCATTTCCAGTGTAACTTCTGAACTGGCCAATTCTCTTATATTACCGACTCTACAAGCAGTCTATGCTGCTCTGGGTTTCGAGCTTAATGTTCG
>OODV01000303.1 GCA_900299555.1 uncultured Endozoicomonas sp. | reverse complement strand
GCTGCGAGGCCTGGAACAATCTATGCGGCGAAGCTGGACGTCTATTCAGTTTATGCTCTCGCCAGTGGGCAGTTATACAGTAGTTAGAAAAGGCAATTGGTATTATTTAAAGGGGGATGAGCGAATGATGAAAGAACCTCAGGCTGTTCTGGACTTCTGGTTTAAAGAGTTGAAGCCTGCGCAGTGGTATGAAAAAAGCCCTGCTTTGGATCAGCAGATTGTTGAACGTTTTGGTGATCTACACGCTATGGCTGTTGCTGGTGAGCTTTTTCACTGGCGTGCGACTCCGGAGGGTCGTGTGGCTGAATTGATCATTCTTGACCAGTTCAGCAGAAACATGTTTCGTGATACGCCTGAGTCTTTTGCGTATGATGGTATTGCCCTGGTTCTGGCTCAGGAAGCTGTCAGAGCTGGATCACTGGATCATCTGGGTGAGTTTCAGCAAAACCTGATTTTAATGCCTTATATGCACAGTGAGTCCAAGCTTGTGCATAAAGAGGCTGACAGGTTGCGTAAGCAATATGGTTTAGACCTGCATTGGGAACAAAAACATAAAGAGATTATCGATCGATTTGGCCGCTACCCTCATCGAAATGACATTCTTGGCCGGACTTCCACGGCAGAAGAACTCGAGTTTTTGAAGCAGCCTGGTTCATCGTTTTGAACTTTGGGTTAACAGGGCAGGCTAATGACAATTCTGGCCCCTCCAAGGTCGGATGTTTCAATTGTTATGCTGCCCTGATAGCCTTCTACCAGATCCCGGACAATAGCCAGTCCAATGCCCTGCCCGGGCTTCTGGCAGTCAGCCCTTGCACCTCTTTGGAAAACCAGGTCCCGTTCATCTGCAGCTATGCCTGGACCATCATCTTCGATGATAAGAATAAGTTCGCTGGCCTGCTTTCGGTTTTCTGCCTGGATAAACCCTGTCAGTAACACTTCTCTCTCGCAGAACTTGAATGCATTTTCCAGTAAGTTGCCCATCATCTCCAGAAAGTCCCCTTCATCACCGTGAAAAAGGCAGGAGGGGTCAAGGTCAATCCTCATGGAGACCTGCTTTTCGAGATACACTTTATTCAGTGCTCAGCTTTAGAGCTTCACTGGTACATTCGATTTAATTTTTATATGAGTTAAACCAACCGTCACACATAATAAATCCAGGCGGTTGTGATGTACTCTTTAGAACAAACAAAAATATTAAAAGAACTTTCGTTCTATATTACTTTCCTTACCAGAGCTGTTTCTGCGAAAGCTGCACCAGTGTTTTGCGAATTGCTCATTGGTAGCATGCTCTCCGGTGAGGGGTTCCTGACTCAGGCTCTGCTTGCCATCCAGTACGATAAAGTCTGGAGCAGCTATCATCATTGGGTTGCCTTCGGGTGCTGGCGTTGGCGAAATCTTGCTCATCAACTGACACTGTTAGTCAGTTCCAAAGCACCTGAAGAGGAACCGGTTCCCGTTATTCTCGATGACCTGATCCTTGAGCGTTGTTCAGAGAACGCGCCTGCCTGTCGCATCCACCGACAGCACAGCCAGAAAAAGAACCGTGC
>OODV01000259.1 GCA_900299555.1 uncultured Endozoicomonas sp. | reverse complement strand
CTAAATCGGTAACCCTTTTCTTTTTTTGAAAAGAAATGTCAGATTAAGTCTGAACTACTCCACGTATATCCTTCTCTTTGAGAGCAAGAGCCAGTTGATCAATGTAAGGGTTACTTAAGTTTCCCATTTTACAGCCAATCAGATTAAGGTGGTAGACACTTCTTAAGCCACCTTTATGCAGGATGTCAGCTAACATTTGTGGAGAATAGAAAGAAACTTACTGGCTTACTTCATGATTGAGATATTCTTCTTCATCGACACTTAATTTCTCGGGAGTCGATAGTTTTGCCATTGCCTCTTTATACTGTTTGTGATTGGCCCTATGTCCAATAATTGTAAGAGTATTTATATCTTCTGAGAGAAATGAATCGGGCTTAAAGTCAGTGAAAAATTTAACGCTTCTGTTTTTAAGAGGGATTGCTTGACTTGCCAGGCTGGCAATATATATGCGTCCAAGTGATAGTTTCTCTATCAGCCCAAGCAGCTTGTTGCCATTGATGTTTTTAGGGGAACGATAGAGCAGGGAGTTATCGGGGCGATTCATAATCAATGTTGAATTACACTTGTGAGTCGAACTTATTTCGTTCGATTTACCATCCTCGTGAGTTCTACATGGTTGCCAGTCTATCTGGTTATTGTATGTTGGTAGGTTACTGACTGGTAGCATAAATTAAATGCAGATATTTTTTTTTGACTACAATTTATTTAAATAGTTCACCAAATATATTCTTTATGCTCTCTTTGATTTTATCGAGTCATCTCTAAATGTTCCTCAAGAGGGCTATTGTCTCATCAGGCTTACTCTTCTGACTGGTTGGTTATGACTGGTCAGGAGCCCTCAGAGTAAGTTTTCTAAAATGCTCCCGCTGCTTAGCCTAAAGCATGGGAAACGGCTTCATGCAATCCTTAAGGGTAAGATCCCATGCTCCGGTGTTACAGAGAATGGCCTCCTGAATATCCGGAGCCTGGCAGGTCAATCGAATAAATTTCTATATTCTGGCCTTAAATGCGGGTAGCAATACCTCTGAAATGCTTCAAACGTGAAAATGCATTTTCAACCAAATGCCGATATTTCTATAAATGCCAGTCAATATCACCGTTACCAACCACTGAATTCTTTCTCCCCGGAATCACTGGCTTTACGCCTTGTTTTACTACCTGATCACGCACAGCCTGACTATCGTAGCCTTGAATTTGGCCTATTCTTCAAAGACCGTAAAGCCCTATGAATGAATCCTTTTTATGGCTGTGATGTTATGAAACTTCATAAACTTATTATTTTTTTATTACCATCGATTGCTTTCGGTGAACCTATTGGTTTTGAACGGTTTAACCCTCCCCCTTACACTGATGTTCCAGCCCACCTACATCCTGAGAGGCCATTATATCCACCCTCTCATGATCATTCGTATCGTGGGTATAGATCAGAGCCTGTGCCAGCATACTCTCAGCCAATGTACGCAGATTCGTCGCCAGTGACTGCCTGCAAAATACCAGCAGGAACATACCGGTTTGATGCCTACAGTATCTCGAAAACGGAAAAAATATGGCTATATAAACTGGTGCTTTATCTGCATGTCAGCAATTCCGGGATGATGGTTATGAGGTTAAAGCTTAAGCCAAGGCGGGGGCGCGAAGAGCAGTTTGTAGTGATTCCTTATAGCAGTAATGCAGATTTGGTGAATGTCTGCAGTGGTGTGAATTTCAGCTTTTTCTTCAAAGGGATTAATGTTTATGGAAAAACCTTAACAGGTAATTTATCCGGGCATCTGACGAATGATGGCAGTAAAAACAACTATCACATTACTGCTGATGGATGGATGGAACGCTACGGTGCTTCATACAATTCAAAAGTAACGATTAATTTGACGGGACAGCAGTTTGAGTTTGTCTATCCATATATAAAATAGTGGGTAGAAAGAAGAGTGGGTAGCAAGAAGGGTTTTTGTTGATACATGGCAAAAGAAGAACTGCGGCTCTGTTCTTGAATAACCTGTTTATTAAACAGCAAATAAGCGAGAAAAGAGCTATGTACTCATGTGAAGAGATAAACTCTCCTCCTTGGAGCTGTTGTTGGCGTTTCGTTGCCAGAAGTCTGTCCAAGAATAGACTGCCATCCTCGCTACGGGCGCTATTCTCAGTCAGCATCCTAAGCTTTGTGGCTTAGAAAAACGTCAACAGGCTCTAAGACCAGGATTATCGAACCATATGGAGGAAGTGCATGTGCTTTTCATACTGGTCAATGATGTCTCCAATCACCTGATCACTGGTCCAGCCCATAATGTCATAACCCTGACCACCTTCTCTTAGAAAGACTTCAGCCCTGAAGTATTTCCGCTCTTCTTCATCCTCTTCATCCAGCATAAAGCTGGGTTGGAGGTAGGAACGAGGGGTTACCTTATAAAAGAAGTCCACTTCATCGCCATGGAGGACAACCAGGCTTGGAATCTGATTCTCAGCATCCAGCTGAATAGTACTTTCTACTCCCTGTTTGCTGAGCTCTGATGCGACGGATTCCATCGCTGGAAGTACGATGTCCTGTATAAACCGGCTGACATGGGACCTCCGTGGGTAGCTGATCAATGTAGCAAGGCGTTTTTGCCAGGGAACCCCTTTGTGGCCCACTTTCGGTGTTAATGTTGTATTAACCAGACTTTCTCTTTTGGCGGCATCGAGTGCCAGTGCTTTCAATAAGCCATAGGCGGAAATTAACAGAACAATGGAAAAAGGCAGGGCAGAGGCTATAGTCACTGTTTGCAACGCCTGTAATCCACCGGCCAGTAATAACACCATTGCAACAATGCCAATCAGGCTTGACCAGAACACCCGCTGCCAGATTGGTGTTTTACTGTTCCCGCCAGAAGCCAGCATATCAACGACCATGGCGCTGGAGTCTGATGAAGTGACAAAAAAAATAACGACCATAACAATGGCTATCATCGATAAGATATTGGAAAACGGAAAGTGTTCTAAAAATTTGAACAGTGCTATTGGTACATTGGTTTCGACAGCTTGACCCAGACTGGCCATATCATGATTCATAATCATATCAATGGCGGTATTACCAAAAGCAGTCATCCAGATCAGCGTTAACCCGGTAGGCACAAACAGAACCCCGGTGACAAATTCGCGGATGGTTCTACCTCTTGAAATTCGGGCAATAAACATGCCGACGAAGGGTGACCAGGAAAGCCACCAGGCCCAATAGAACAGCGTCCATCCCCCAAGCCATTCGGTGGGTTCATAGGCATAGAGGTTGAATGTTTTGCCAACCATATCAGAAAGGTAACCACCGGTATTCTGAACGAACATTTGCAGCAGTAAGACGGTGGGCCCCAGGAGTACAACCATCACTAACAGCATTAGGGCAAGCAACAGGTTCGCTTCTGAAAGCCGTCTGATGCCTTTGTCCAGTCCGGTAGCGACAGAGATGGTAGCCAGAGCGGTAATCGCAATAATTAGAATAACCTGTGCATGAGTGCTGATTTCTACACCAAACAGGTAGTTCAGTCCGGAATTGACTTGCAATACGCCATAGCCCAGAGCGGTGGCCACCCCGAAAATGGTGCCCAAAATGGCAAATACATCGATGGTATGGCCGGCAATACCATAAATTCGATCACCAATAATAGGGTATAGAGCGGAGCGGAGTGTTAGGGGGAGGTCATGACGATAACCAAAAAAGGCAAGAATCAGCGCTACGATGGCGTAAATTGCCCAGGCATGAAGGCCCCAGTGGAAAAAGGTCAGTTTCATGGCCTCTTTGGCAGCTTCAACGGTCCCGGCTTCACCCTGTGGTGGTGAGAGGAAATGCATGACCGGTTCGGCAACACCAAAAAACATCAGGCCGATGCCCATGCCAGCAGAAAACAGCATGGCAAACCAGGAGCCGAAGCTGAAGGAGGGTTCTGCGTGATCTGGCCCCAGTTTGATATCCCCATAACGGGAGAGGCCAAGAAATGCGACGCATAAGAGAATCAGAGCTACAGCCATCACATAGAACCAGCTGGCGTTGGTCATGATACTGGATTGAAGGTGAGTAAAACGGTTATTGGCATCTTCAGGGAAGAAAACCGTATAGCCCACCAGCAGAAATATTAAAATGGCGGAACCAAAGAATACAGGGGGATTGATCGTTTGCCTGGAAGGCATTGAGTTTTCTGATTGGGACATGTTACAGGCTCTGGCAGGTATTGTTCAAAAACAGTTTGATCGTTTGAATAGAGAGCTATCCGCAAGAAGCCAGTCAATGCTCTGAAGGGAGTGACATGGAGATAATCCTGTTTATAGCTTTGTAGGAGTTTAGGTGGAATATGTTACAGCTCAAATTATGTTTGTCATACTCGTGATTTTATGGCAAATAGGCTCGTTATCTTATTCTAGCTCTTTATTGTGAGAGTGCTTTGTCAGAGATTTTTCTCTTAATTTGAATTGGTTGCGGCATCTTCTGATGATGAATGTCTTTAACCTCTTGCTGTGGGTAGGTTGTATGAGTGAAACATGCTATTGGACTGATGTACTTATATCGCTGAGGCGAATTATTCGTGCAACGGATCTGCACTCAAAGCGAATGATAAAATCCTGTGGTTTAACTACGCCACAGATTATGGTGTTACGGGCTATTCATGAGCTGGGTGATGTGACGGTAAAGCGTATTTCTCAGCATGTCTCACTGAGTCAGGCTACGGTCACTACTATTTTGAACCGTTTGGAAGAACGGCAGTATCTTGAGCGGGTTCGCAGCACCAACGATAAGCGTATTGTGAATGCCCGTCTGACAGAGCTTGGACGCTCTGTCCTCGCCACAGCTCCGACCCTGCTGCATGAAAAGTTTATCGAACGTTTTGAGGCCTTGGAGCCCTGGGAAAAAACTCAAGTGCTTTCTGCGCTTCAAAGAGTGGCAGCCATGATGGATGCTGAGACTATTGATGCTGCACCGCTTCTGGATATCGGCTATTCAGATCCATAACACTATGATTGTTGTATGTTTTTTCTACAGCTCACGCAGGGTTAAAAGTGAAAGTAATTTGATATCTAACTATTAGAAGTGTAAATTATTGCCCGTGTTGATGCTGGGTGTTTTGCCTGCTTGGGGATTTATTTGAGAATTGGTTTAAAAATGTCTGATTTTTGATTTGTTGTCTAACGATTGAGCAGGAATTCTTATCCGCAATTTTTCAAGGGTTCGAAAGGGTAGATAAGCTCAAACCAGTATTAAAAATGGATTTATATAAAAAAGGTATAGCAATGCTAAAAAGTAAATTTTCGGCGGGGGCCATATTTGCACTTTCCCTTCCTTTTGTGGGTGCTGCGTCTGCAAACGAGTGTGGTGATGTAACCATTGCTGATATGAATTGGAACTCAGCAACATTAATGGCTCACGTTGATCAATTTATTCTGCAGAATGTATTTGGCTGTAATGTCGAGCTGGTGCCGGGTGATACCATGGCTACCGGAACCTCCATGGTCGAAAAGGGTGAGCCTGATATTGCTCCGGAAATGTGGAGCAACTCGATGAGGAAGGCCTTTGATAAAGGTGTTGAAGAAAAACGACTTCGTTACGCAGGGAACTCTCTTTCAGAAGGAGGAGAAGAAGGTTTTTGGGTACCGAAATATATGGTTGATAAAGACCCTGATTTGAAAACCATTGAGGGCATTAAAAAGAAGGCTGGAATTTTCAAACACCCTGAAGATTCCAAGCTTTCTGCCTTTTACGGTTGCCCAGCCGGGTGGAACTGCCAGATCAACTCCGGAAACCTGTTCAGGGCGCTGGATCTTGAAGAGTATGGATTTGACCTCGTTGATCCGGGTTCTGGGGCTGGTATGTCCGGTGCTATTGCCAAAGCTTATGAACGTGAAGAGGCCTGGTTTGGTTATTACTGGGCACCCTCTTCAGTGTTGGGTAAGTACGAAATGGTCAAGGTTGACTTCGGTTCCGGTATTGATGTCGATGAATACCTGAATTGTACGACCAAAGAAGACTGTCTATCGCCAAAGGTTACGATGTACCCACCCTCTCCGGTCAATACCATCACCACTGAAGCGTTTGCTGTCAAAGCACCTGCTGCCTATGAATATCTGGCTACACGATCTTTTACCAATCAGCAAATGAACGAGCTATTGGCCTGGATGGAAGAAAATCAGGCTGATGGTGAGATAGCGGTGGAACACTTTTTGACGAATTATGAGTCTATCTGGACTCAGTGGTTGTCTGCCGATGTTGTTGAAAAAGTGAAGCATAAGCTCGCTGCTCTTTGAGGTCGTCACTCGCCTGTTTGCAATGGTGGTTGCACGCTTTTGTAGTAGATAGTTGTTTGTGTGGCCACCGCCATTTCTCTCTTGTAAAAGAGCATAATAAAGGCTGAAGTGTATGGCTAAGGAATCATGGATGACTGAGTTTCCAGACATGGAGCGCAGTGATCTTATCGCACTGCGCAAATCTCTGGATGGTGCTTACCGTGAATTCTCCCGTGAATACGGTGACCTGATTGAATCGTTTTTTGATCCGTTACTCTCGTTTCTTGTCTGGTTTGAAAACCTGTTAATTGCTTCTCCCTGGCTTTTGGTACTGGCCGCTATTACTGGGCTGGCTTATGCGGCCAGTCGTTCATGGAAGCTGAGTCTTGGAGTTGTCTGCTCAATGCTGGCCATTGGGTATTTTGGTATGTGGGAAAATACCATGAGAACTCTGAGCGTTATTACTGTATGTACGTTGCTTTCTCTATTATTGGGTATACCAATTGGTATAGCCATGGCCCGTTCAGACCGGGTTCAGAAAATAGTTACCCCAATGCTGGATATCATGCAGACCATGCCGGCATTCGTTTATCTGATTCCTGTTGTCATGCTGCTTGGGATTGGAAAAATTCCGGGTGTTATAGCTGTCGTGATTTATGCCATTCCTCCGGTTATTCGACTGACAAATCTGGGGATTCGTCTCGTGGATAAAGAGGTTCTGGAGGCAGCAACTGCCTATGGTGCCAGTTCATTTCAGCGTTTATGGGGTGTGCAGTTACCGTTGGCTATGCCAACTATTATGGCTGGCATTAACCAGACCATTATGATGGCTCTGGCTATGGTTGTCATTGCCTCCATGATTGGTGTGAAGGGATTGGGACAGCCAGTGTTGAAGTCCATCACTAATCAGTATTTCACCTTGGGATTGCTTAACGGCCTGGCCATTGTTGCGCTCGCTATCATTTTTGACCGGGTTTCCCAAGCGTATGCCCGAAGAACCCAGAAGCATCTGGGAGGAGTTGAGCATGCGTGATACAGACAGCCTTAAGCCGAAGAATAGCAGTCAGCCGCTGATCCAGATTAAGGGGCTTTATAAATTATTTGGCAAACAGCCTGAAAAGGTCATGCCCCGTGTTCACCGTGGTGAGTCTAAAGATCAGATTCTTGCTGATACAGCGCATACCCTCGGGCTCAGGGATATAAATCTTGAAGTAAATGCGGGTGAGATCTTTGTCATCATGGGGCTTTCCGGTTCGGGGAAGTCGACTTTGATTCGACATTTTAACCGTTTGATTGACCCGACCGAAGGTGAGATTCTCGTTAATGGCACTGATATTACCCGGTATTCTGCCAAAGAGCTGGAAGCATTCCGTCAGCAGAAGATGTCCATGGTCTTTCAGCGTTTTGGTTTGATGCCTCATCGGTCCGTAATAGACAATGTTGCTTATGGTTTGGCTGTGCAGGGTGTTGCTAAAGCTGAGCGCCTGAAAAAAGCAGGGCAATGGCTGGAGACGGTTGGTCTGGCTGGGTATGAACAGCAATATCCAGCGCAGTTGTCAGGTGGGCAGCAGCAGAGGGTTGGACTGGCCAGAGCGCTGTGTACGGATGCAGAAATTCTGCTGATGGATGAAGCGTTTTCAGCGCTGGATCCATTGATCCGCAGTGAAATGCAGGACCAGCTGATAGCATTGCAGAGCAAGCTCCATAAGACCATTGTCTTTATTACCCACGACCTTGATGAAGCACTCAGGCTGGGAGATCGTATTGCCATTTTGAAAGATGGTGAGCTGGTTCAGCAGGGTGCTCCAGAAGAGATTTTGCTGAATCCGGCGACAGAATACGTAGAGGCCTTTGTTAAAGATGTGAATCGTGCCAGGGCGCTGACCGTTGAAACGGTGATGAAGCCACCTGCTTGTCGAATTACTGCCGAAACCATTGATGAAGCGCTGAGTCAGATGAAAAAAACATCGGAAGACTTTGGTTACTATGTCAATGATGAGGGTTATCAGGGTGTTATTCTTCAGGATACTCTTGAGCAGGCGGTACTGAGCGGGGTTCATCGGAAGCTGAGCTCCATATCGATTGAGACGGTGCCAACGATTCAAGCTGATTCAATCCTGGAGGCGGTAATACCTGATACTCTGGATACTGATTTTCCTTTGCCGGTAGTGGATGATGATGGTCAGTTGCAGGGGCAGCTTTCCAGATCAAGCCTTGCGGAAGTATTGGGGGATGTATCCACAAGTCATTAGTGGATTTATTGAGGGAGGAGGTATTAACTGCCTCCTTGCTTAATGTCTCAGTAGAGTGTCCAGCTCATCTATTGCTTCACACCAGTCTGCATC
>OODV01000355.1 GCA_900299555.1 uncultured Endozoicomonas sp. | reverse complement strand
GCCATGTTTCATTCCTCTATTTGACCTTTTGAAATTGGGATTGCAGGATTTAGGTAGTATTGTCTTTGCGGATCTGGATTCAGGGTTTGTCTGTATCAGGTTAGCGGTCACGGGAGATATGAGTTGGACGGTATACCGCTTCACCAGGGATTTAAAAAAGGCGATACAGACTTTTACCGCTTTTTTGGGAAGCGAGCAGTCTTTGTGTAATAGCAGACTGTGGTTGCAGGCATCAAGAATTCCCAGATTTATAACCATAAAGAAATGATCTTTTGAATGAGCAGTCGTTTTTGTATCGGTCACCCTGGCTGCTGCTTGAATGTTGTTTTGTAAGTGTAAAGGGGTTATGAATATTTCTAGAAATAAAGGTAGCCAACATCCTTATATTTTTGTCGTAAGAGCGGGCTACCCGGATAGGCCTACTGATTAAACTGCTTGAAGCGCTTGATCAAACCATTGGTTGAGCTGTCCTGATCAATCGTTTCTTCTTTGGAGCGAATTTTCTCGATCAGGCGATCCCCCAGAACTTTACCCAGTTCAACGCCCCATTGATCAAAAGAGTTAATCTGCCAGATGGTGCCTTGTACAAAGACTTTATGCTCATACATGGCAATCAGGGCACCGGTAGTTTCCGGTGTGATCTTCTCGGGAACAATCATGCTGTTAGGACGGTTTCCCGGAATCACCTTGTGAGGCGCCAGACGCTCCACCTCATCAGCACTCATACCAGAAGCCGTGAGTTCATCCCGAACTTCTTCGAGTGTTTTGCCCTGCATCATGGCCTGACTCTGAGCCAGTGCATTGGTAAACAGCCATGGATGCTGTTCTCCAATAGGGTTATGGGTTGTAGCTGGTGCAATAAAGTCTACTGGAATCAGTCGTGTTCCCTGGTGCAGTAACTGATGGTAAGCATGCTGATCATTGGTGCCTGTTCCTCCCCAGATCACTGAGCCGGTCTGGTAAGGAACTGTACTGCCGTCTTTGCGGGTGCGTTTACCGTTACTTTCCATATCGACCTGTTGCAGATGACCAGGCAGATCACGCAGGAAATAGTCATACGAGATGACCGCATGGGACTCTGCACCCATAAAGTTCTGATACCAGACACCCAGCAGGCCAGCAATAACCGGCATGTTTTCTGCCAGAGAGGCACTGCTGAAGTGCTGGTCCATGGCTTCTGCACCCTTCAACAGGCGCTCAAAGTTGTCATAACCCACAACCATGGAAATCAACAGGCCGATGCTTGACCACAGGGAATAACGGCCGCCCACCCAATCCCAAAGTGGAAGAGTGTTCTCCTGGGCGATACCAAATTGGTCAATAGCCTTCAGGTTGGTGGAGATGGCCATAAAGTGCTTGCGGATGTCCTGTTCAGCACAGCCCTTTTCAATCATCCAGGCTCTGGCGGCTTGTGCATTCTGCAGGGTTTCCAGCGTACCAAAGGATTTGGAAGCAACGATAAACAGCGTTGTTTCCGGGTCAATCTTACGCAGAACTTCAGACAATTCATTGGGGTCGATGTTGGCCACAAAATGATGCTCAAACCCTTTAACATGGTAAGGCGTCATAGCATTAATGGCCGTTTTCAGCCCCAGGTAGGAACCACCGATACCGATATTGACGATGTGTTTGATTGGCTTACTGGTATGACCCAGCCACTGGCCAGAGTGAACCTGCTCGGTCATGGTCTTCATTCGGGCGCGGGTCTCACGGATCATGGGCATGATGTCTTCACCATCCACCATAACTGGAGCATCACCAAAACTTCTCAGTGCTGTATGAAGCACTGCGCGTTTTTCGGTGTAATTGATCTTTTTACCGCTGAACATGGCTTCGCGAGCGTGCACCAGATTAGCCTGTTCCGCCAGATTAACCAGTGATGTCATTACATCGTCGTTAATCAGGTGCTTTGAGTAATCAAGAAACAGGCCTGCAGCTTCAAGGGTGTAACGTTCAAATCGGTTGGGATCTTCAGCAAACAGGTTTCGCAGGTGGGTGTTTGCCATCTGTTGTTGCAGAGCAGCCAGATCTTTGGATGCGGGCAGGTGGTCCAGAGCAGTAGATTTACTCACTGTCTTGCCTCATTAGATAAGGGTGGGAGGTAGGCTGGGTAAGCGAGGTGGAAAATATACCCTATATTGCAGGGGGAATGAAAATAATAAGCATAATTCAAGTCAAGCTTTTTGTATTTGCTTATATAGTATTAGCTAATTTTTAATTTTGTGATTACAGGTGTATTTTTGTGTTTATCTGTCATCTCAAAATTAATTTTAGTTTTTTACAAAAACATTGATATTCGAGGTTGTAAATTCTTATATTACTAATTTATTTATGTGTTTAAATATTTTTTTCCTGATTACCACTTAACCTCAGCCATTATAGCGATGAAGATCATGGATCTATTACTAAATATCGTTTAGAGAGTTTTTGTACAATGGTGCAGTATAGGTACTTCAAAGCCTAACATTCTTGCAATACCTGTATCTATAAGGGCCCTTTTCCAAGAGGCTGAAGAAGAGTGGTAATCAGATACTTTTTCGTATGTATGTTATTCGTCTATTGAATATAGATTTATTTTTTTGTTAATTTGAATGGTTTTTAATAGAGAATTATGTTTCATCTATTTATTTAGATGAAAGCTGGAGTTATTATGGAACCAGTAAATTCTGCATATAGCGATTTTCCAAATTATACAGCAATAGATGATGGAGGCTCTGTTGTTTCGAAAAATGGAAGGATCCAAATCATCAGAGAAAATAATTGTTATACTAAAGCACTCTCAGGTGGTGAAGGCTCTGAATTATTTGAAACAGGGGTTTCTAATAATTCAGATTCTGATAGCAATACTCCTACTGCGACTAAAATAGGAAATAAGCGTTGCTTTGTTGTTGAATCAGCACCTTCTCTTTTAGATAACGAACCCAGAAAAATCCATAAGTTTGAACAAAAAAATGAATCGTCATTAACAGAGGATCAAGAGAAGGAGGCGGAAACTGAGAGTGATTTGAGTATATCTGATGGATGCAATATTTCAGATTTAGACCCCGACCAGTTAAAAAGATTAGAAATTGCATGCAGGAATCAGGCAATAATAAATAAAAATCTGGATTTGTTCGGTGGCCTTCCACCTCTCCATATGGCTATTCAGCTTCAGCAGTATAATCTGGTGAGTGTTGCGATTAATAACGGTGCGGATCTTAATATCATATGTAATCAGGGCTATTTTCCATTGCATTATCTAGCAGAGTCAGGAGATAAAAAAATTCTGGATGATTTACGAACGGCTTTTCCTGATATGGATATGAACATTAGAACATTAAAGGTAAGCGCCAATTTAACCTGCGTATATTGCCATTTTATCCTTAAAATGGTTGCTG
>OODV01000256.1 GCA_900299555.1 uncultured Endozoicomonas sp. | reverse complement strand
GGGAAAGAGATCTGGAAGGAAAAGTTCATAGCCTGAATTTGACCTGACAGACACCCTCTTGAAAATCGGTAACTGTCAGGTCTGAACTTCTACAGTTTACCCCGCAATCATAATCCGCAGAGCATCCAGTCGGAGAACCGCTTTTTGAAGGGCTTGATGTCCCAGCGCTGCGCGGTTCTTGAGGTATTCTATCTCTTCATCACGAACATTGGGGTTAACCACCTTAAGAGCCGCCAGCCTTTTAATCTCTTCCGTGACATCGGTAAGGAGGTTTTGACAGGCCTGGTTTACAATCGGTTGTACTCGATCTTTTGCGTAACCTTCTGCCTTGTCCAGCATGGTCAGGAAAGGTGCTCTCTGAGCATTTACCAGCTTTTTGGCAACACCTCGCTTCAATGGTTGTAGCTGGGCATTGAGTGTGTCAAAAGCAACCTTTTCAGACAGGTCATTAAGGCCGGGATCAATCAGGCAGCGTATGGGGGTTGCCGGCAGGTAACGGTCAAGCTGCAGGGTTCGGTCTGCGCTGGTTTCCACTACATAGATGGCTTCCAGAAGCATGGTGCCAGGCTTAAGCGCCTTGTTCTTGAGGAGGGCGACAGAGGTATTGCCCAGCTCGCTGGTCAGCACCATGTCCATCCCTTCAGAAACAATCGGGTGTTCCCAGGTCAGGAAGTGCATATCTTCCCTGGATAGAGCCATTTCCCGGTTAAAAGTAACGGTCATACCATCATCCGGAAGACCTGGGAAGGTGGTAATCATATGGCTTCCGGGGCGAATGACCAAGCAGTGTTTGGAATAGTCTTCTGCTTCAACACCAAAGCCTTCAAACAGCTTTTCCATAAACCGCTTGAGCTGTCTTGGCTGTTCCTGCTCTTCAATGTCATTGATCATATCTTCACTGGAGATCAGACCGCGGGAGTTCAGCTCCAGCAAGCGGTCCCTGCCTTTGTGAAGATGCTCTATCTGCTGCTGATTCAATTGAGAGGCCTGATCCAGCAATGTTTTCATCACTTCAGAAGAGCTCTGGCTACCAGGTTGCAGATAGGGTACTAATTCCTCGCCCAGCTGCATCTGTACCATGCTACCGGCAGGGCAGGTATCGGCAAAAGCATTCAAACCCTGATCATACCAGTGGAACATGGCTTCCTGACCCGTGCCCAGCAGATAAGGAACATGAATTTTGATGGCTTCAGTCTGGCCGATACGATCCAGTCGACCGATGCGCTGTTCCAGTAAGTCTGGGTGTTCAGGTAGATCGAATAATACAAGGTGATGGGCAAACTGGAAGTTACGTCCCTCACTACCGATTTCGGAACACACCAGTACCTGCGCACCATGCTCTTCTTCCGCAAAGTAGGCGGCGGCACGGTCACGCTCAATGATGCTCATGTTTTCATGGAAAACGGCGGCAGGAATGCCGGAAAGAATACGCAGCGCATTTTCCAGATCCAGAGCTGTATTAGCGTTTGCACAGATAACCAGCACTTTCTCTTTCTTGAGCAGTTTGAGTAGGTTAATCAGCCAGTCCACTCGAGGGTCGACTTTCCACCATGGGTCCATGTCTTCTACCTGAATCTGTGCCTGATAGGCCAGCTCGGGGTAGAGGTTGTGGCGATAATGGCTTTCTTCTTCGAGGGCAATTTCATACAGCTCAGGCAAAGGCTGAGGGTATCCCTGAACCGCACGACCAGAGAAACCACCCACGGCTGCGCGGGTATTCCGGAACATGACTCGGCCGGTGCCGTGACGATCCAGCAGGCGGCGAAGCAGTTGTGTACGAGCGGTATTCCGGGTTTCTTCATCGCCCTGATCCAGCTCTTGATCGAGAGCATCAATCAGAGGTTTGCTGTCTTCCCCAAGGAAGCTGATCAGGTGGTCTCTTGCCTGGGCAGGCAGAGCCTTGTTTTCGTTATTCAGCAGTTCCTGAACGGCTTCAGCAACGGGCTCATAACGGCTCTCTTCCGCTTCGAAAGCGGCCAGATCGTGGAAGCGGTCTGGATCCAGCAGGCGCAAATGGGCAAAGTGGCTCTTTGCTCCCATCTGTTCCGGGGTCGCTGTTAACAGCAGCAATCCAGGGATCTGTTGGGACAGTTCTTCTACGCACTGATATTCCGAGTTTGTCTCTTCTTCAGACCAGATCAGGTGGTGGGCTTCGTCGACAATCAGGAGGTCAAAGCCAGCTTCCATCGCTTGTCGACGACGTTCATCGTCATGACAGAGAAAGCCGATGCTGCAGATAATCAGCTGTTCAGTATCGAACGGGTTCTCATCGGGAGACTGGCGGCAGCGCTCTTCATCAAAAACGCTGAAGCGCAGATTGAAACGGCGCAACATTTCTACCAGCCACTGATGTACCAGACTTTCTGGCAGCAGAATCAGTACCCGGCTGGCACGACCGGTAATCAGTTGCTGGTGCAGTATTAAACCGGCTTCAATGGTTTTACCCATACCCACTTCATCAGCCAGCATGACTCGAGGCGCATGGCGCTGAGAAACCTCACGGGCAATGTGCAGCTGGTGTGGAATCAGGCTGGTGCGTGGGCCAACTAATCCGCGCATGGGGGATTTATGCAGACCGTAGTTGTACTGAAGCGTTTTATACCTCAGGGTAAAATTGCTGTTCTGGTCGATCTGACCGGCCAGCAGGCGGTCCTGAGGCTTGTTGAATCGAATGTGATTACCCAGTTCTGCTTCTGGCAGCTGGCCGGGTTCCCCGTCGGGAAGGGTTCCAAAATAAGTCAGCAGCCCGTTCTTTTCGATAACCTCGGTGACCAGCATTGTCCAGCCCTCGTGGCTTTCAACACGATCTCCGGGGTTGAACTCGATGCGGGTCAAAGGGCAGTTGCTTATGGAGTAAAGCCGGGTTTCACCGGTAGCAGGAAACAGCAGGGTGACCATTCGACTGTCAAAGGTGAGCACCGTGCCCAGCCCCTGTTCGGTCTCAGTATCACTAATCCAGCGTTGTCCAGAAACGAAACTCGTCATATTTGACTACTAACCTTGCCTGACTAACAGCCCGCTATTGTACGGTATCGCTCTTCAGCGATAGCGCAGGTCGGAGATGGACCTGCAGGCTGTATTTAAAAAATGGTTTACGGTGAGGACTTGTCTGTGAACAGAGAAGTTCTCAGACTACTCGGTCATCTCAATCATACGCTTCCCTGCTGTGTTTTGCGTGAAGATTATGACCGATGTTCCAAAAAGCGCGCTATATTAGCGGAATCCTCTTAAATTGCACTACGGGGATGACCGAAATTCATAATGCAACAATGATTATAGACTGGAGTTTGCTTTCTATTTGCTCAGCTTTGCTTTATTAAGGTCTTAAAAGAGGGAACTCTGTGCAGGAAATGCTCGTAGCCTTTACAGAGTTAATGTCGATAGATCTTTAGAAGTGGTAACGCAAGCCCATCAGTACATTGGTCGATTCAAGCTTGCCTTTGAAAGACTCGTCACCGGTAGCTGGCAGGTTTTTCAGCTCCCAGTCACCGAGATTTCGGTGTTCTATGCCAAGATCCAGCGCAAGGTGTTTGCTGAATATATAGGAAAGGCCCACACCCGCTGTCCAGGCTACTTCATTACTGCTGTTATCATCCCATTTCTCGTTCCAGTTAGCGTTTGCAGAGAAGGTCTGTACTCCGGAAGCCTTATTTTTCGCATAGCCTGCGCCAGCCATAACATAAGGGACAAGATGTTTATTCAAGGGAAAATCGTAATAGGCTTTGAGCATATAAACTTCGGATTCAATACTGATATTGTTGTACGCGGTCCCATAAAGTGTCGCATCGAAAGGTCCTCCAGCTACTGACCAACCAAGCGAAACATCAATCTGATAATCAGATTCTTTCTGAAAAGATCCTTCAAGCTCCATACGGAAATGGCGGTTAAATACAAGCCCAGCACCGAACGCACCCACTGCAACGCTGTGATCATTCTCTTCATTGGCTATTCCCATACTCCCGTGGAAGGTATCAGGTTCAGTGCCTGCACCTGCAGCAGCAATGAATGGATTGATAGCCTCAGTATCCTTTATCTGTGTATAGGCAACTCCCCCGCGGGCAAAAGCATAGATATCGATGGCATGGCTGGTGGCTGGCATGGCAATAACCATTCCTGCCAGTATTGCATAGAAAGCTTTACTCATTTCGTACCGTTCCATGGCTAGAATTTATTTATAGAAATAATAGCAGCCAACTTTCTAATTAAAAAAAATCCTGATTACCACTATTCCTCAGCTAGCTTACAAGCCCCCCAGGGCGAAAACATGATCACATATTAATCAGTCCAAGCACTTTCATCATGTAGTCCTCGCTCCAACCGCAGTTTTTCCGCTTGTTCTTGATGCCTGCCTTCACAGAAGTATCCAGCTTGAGAAGATTAAGCGTCACCTGCCTGCTTACGGCCAGGTTCTCAGCGGCAAAGCCCTCTCTTGCCCTGCAGCGATCCTCATCAAAAGCAACATCAAGAACCCAGTGCAGTTGATTTTCTACCAGCCAGTGCTTTCTTGTGGCCTCAAGCACCTCTTCGGCAGTCAGCTTTCGACTTGATATAAAGTAGCGGATTAACGTATTACCTTTGCTCTTTTTCTGGCTGTCTAATTGGACGGCAGCTATGGTTTTTGCTTCCCAACCGGCAGCATTTGAACCTTCGGCAATATCATTGATTACCCAGCAACGGCGATGCTCAACACGACCATGGGACGTGCCTTCCTGCTCAGCAAACTCCTCACATGGAGCATCTTCCGGGTTGTCTTGCCAATATTGGTCAAAGGTTCGAGCCAGCTCACCATAGAGCTTTTTCTGGTTGCCTTTCACCGCCAGCAGGTAGTCCGCATCTTTCTTAAGAATCGCGTCGGCAATTTTTTTCTGACAGCCCATTGCGTCAATAGTTACCAAACTACCATTAATTTCAAGGAGCTTGAGAAGCTCTGGAATAGCTGTAACCTCATTGGACTTGGCATCCACTTTATACTGACCCAGTGACAATCCTGCTTCTGTGCACTAGGCATTAACCATGTGTATAGCATCTTTACCGTTGTTCCAGGCAGAGCCTTTGACCGTCTTGCCATCAAGGGCCACGATTCTGCTGTCAGAAAGTTTCAGTCCGGAAAGAACATCACGTATCCACTGGATAAAGATCAGTCGGAACTCTTCAGGATCAAGGACTGCGAATACCCGACTAAAAGTGATAGCGACAGGAATGCCGCCGGGTAGTATCAGGTGTTTTCGAAACCAGTCCTCTTTGGTTCTGGCGAACAATCGAATTCTGTTCCAATCATCTGCGCCGCAAAGAATGGCGCAGACGGACATGAACATGATTTCAGCCAAAATATGTGTTGTTTTCTTTTGGTCACGAGGATCTGTGAGGGTAGAAAATTTGGAAAACAGCGCTTTGCAGTCATTAGAACCGGTTTAAAAGCCATATTCTACCGACTGTTGAGCTGTTTGACTGCTCAAGAAATGTTCATGTTTTTGCCCTGACCAAGAGATCGGTCGGCTTAAGATGGAGCTGGACTGGTTGAAAAAAAATCAGGGAATGTCCATTGATGACAAACGGATGTGTATAGACCCAAGTCATCCAGAGGTGAGCATTCAGCGTCAGTGCGAACTGATCGGGTTAAACAGATCGAGCTGGTATTACCAAGCTTCTCCAGCTCAGGAATGCCCTGAGAACCTGAACCTTATGCACTTGATCGACAAACAGTATACACGCACACCATTTTACGGCAGTCGTAAGGTAACTGCATGGTTGAATGATCAAGGATATCCGGTCAACAGGAAGCGTATACAGCGTCTTATGAGGTTAATGGGCATACAGACTGTTGGGTCAAAGCTAGGTACTAGCTTGAGGAACAAGGAATATAAGGTCTACCCATACTTGCTGAATGGTGTTGATGTTGTAAGACCCAACCAGGTGTTGAGCACTGACATCACTTACTGTCCAATGCCTCAAGGGTTTATGTATCTGGTAGCTATCATTGACTGGTACAGCCGATACGTAGTCAGCTGGGAACTGTCAAACACCCTGGATGCAGACTTCTGTATTGATGCGTTGAATAGTGCTTTGGAACAAGGTGAGCCTGATATAATCAACACAGATCAAGGTTGTCAGTTTACCAGTTATGATTTTCTGGCACCTCTCTAGGATCGGGAAATACGTATTAGTATGGACGGGAAAGGCCGAGCACTGGACAGTATTTTTGTTGAGAGACTCTGGCCCGCTTCAAAGTCAGTTTTTACTGCACAGATGACTGGCAGCCATATACATCCTGTTTACCAGAAGATAAACATATCATTGGAAAGTACTTTACTCAGAGGATTGATCGGCAAAATCTGACCTTGAGAACTTGCTTGAAACGGTTAGCCAGAAGGACTATCTGCTTCTCAAGATCAATAGACATTCATGATAAGGTTATCGGGGAGTTTATCTCCCGAAACCACTATTAATAGTTTTGATATATCACCTGGGGAGTGTACCAACACTTAACTGAACTGAGCGGTTCAATAATATTACTATCTCAATTACAATAGCTACTATAATTTGTCAGTAGAATTATGAACGGACTATTAAATTTGACTTAGTCCACAGAAAATAGGAAGCCAAAATATCGACCAACAAAAATAATCACGCCTCATTTAACAACCTAATAAAAAATCATAATTCATGCTTTAGTAATGAGCATATTAAATTTCCCAGAAAAAACAGTCATAAATACCAATTAAAAATAAGTATCTATCAGGGCAGGAATCATGGATATCAACCGTACTAACAGCAGTACCTTTACCCCTTCGCATACAAATGAAACAGATAAAGCCCGTGATAAAACAATGTTTAGCTCACGTTCTATTTCTTATTATGGAAAAGTTGAAGAGGGTCTTACGCAACCCTCAAATTATTATGATACTTTACCAGAAGACTACGCGGGAGTATCAAGCAGATCAATTAAAAGATCTGATTGCTCAGAAAAAAAACTTGGAATTCGAAGCAGATCATTTCCGTGCATCACTTCAAAAAACTCACAATCAATTTTCACAACATCTTCTGAGTCAAGATTGCTGGATTGCTCATTTGAAATGCCAATTGATGTATATGAAAAAAAACTTAACGGATCTATTGTTTTTTTTTCGGAAGATGAAATATTAAAAGAAATTATCCTAAAGCCAAATGAAAAACATATGATACAGCTCGATAGTGGTATATGGTGTTTGAGAACCGTAAAAGGGGATCAATTATTGACTGAAATTCAAGAAAACTTTAAAGACCTATTAGCACTAATCAACTTTTGTATAGACAACAACGAAAGGGTGATGTATCAAAACTGTTGATAATGGTTTCGGGAGATAAACTCCCCGATAACCTTATCATGAATGTCTATTGATCTTG
>OODV01000234.1 GCA_900299555.1 uncultured Endozoicomonas sp. | reverse complement strand
TTGATTATTGATTATTGATTATTGATTATTGATTATTGATTATTGATTATTGATTATTGATTGTTGATTGTTGTTTTAGACTTGATGTTGGTTTTTATTCTGAGGATGTCTTGTAAAAAAATAAGTAAATGATGTTGTTTGCTAACTTACATCAGTAATTTAATGTTTCTTCTTGTTATATTGTAATAATAAATTGCCTGCAAAGCAGCCCTGTATATAAACAACAAAGGTTTTTTACTTATGGAAGCAGGCAGAATAACGGGCGGACAGCCTTTGGCTATGCATAAAAATCAATCCGATAATATCAGGAAAGATCAGCAAACGGATAAAGCCAGTTCTCAAAGGTATCGATTGGATTCTAGTGCAAAATCAACCTCTGGTATGAGATCGGATAGGGGGCCGAGCCCGTCTTCAGAAAAAAAATAGATACAAGAAAGTCAGAAGCAAGAGACCTTGTGCAAAGTGGTGGCGAAAAGGAGCGTGGATCTGATTCTTCAGCCAGAATGGCAAGTTTATCATCTGCTCCGACTCATGCTGGCCAGGTTGGAAAGCCTGTGGGTCAGCCAAGGCCATCACACGATCAGGCTGGCACTAGTAAAACAAGGTTGCCTCGTGATGGGCGCTCTGGCCAGACAGGAATAGCAAGGCAGTCAGCTGAATCAACAGGGCGGGCAGAAAGAGCAGACACTAAGCTGGTGTCTGGTTTGATCAGACAAGAGTACCAGGTAGTTCTTTCTGCTGCAAATGAGCCGGTGCACGCAGCAGACAGTCCTGATAAGGTATCCTTTCAGCAGGATTTTCCATGGGAGCTAAGTGACAAGGATAGGCGTGTTATTCAGCTTGCAAAGGGGGGGAAGCCCATCTTAACCGGTGCCAGAGAAACTTCCATACTTTCCTTGAAGGAGTGGTTGGTTATATTGTGGAAAAAGTAAAGATCTCAGAAGCTGACTTTGCAAAACTCCTTTATTGCAGGAAATACAGGCGGGTAATATAACTACAGAAAGATTAAATATGAAGCAGTTTTCTGGTGCTGTGCAGTCAATTCCAGACACTTTAACGGGGGATCAAAGAAGAGACCGGATTGTTACCTACCTTGCACACGTTGATGATCTTAAAATGATTCGGCAGGTTTTTGAAGGTGATGATTTAAGTAAAAGCGATAGATCCCGTGTCCGGCTTGTCGTTCATTCAAAAGTGGCCGAACGATTAACCAAGGCATTGTGGAAATATGCGCGGAATAAAAGAGAAAAGCTTCTTGGCATTAATACAAAGATGACACCATCGGGTGGGGCTGTAGTAGAGAAAAGTGAAGATCGATTCTCATATCGAACACTTGGTGTGGCAATGCTGGATAAGCAAAAAATTCATCCAGTAATCTTTAAGGCTATGGAAAATTATTGTAAGGACGGCCCGGTTGATTGTATAAGGCCAAAAAGCAGAGAGGTGATTACATACGGTTGGACTGAAGGAGAATATAAAAAAACTCCGATGACCTACAGGTTGCAAAGCAGCAGTTGAAAGAGCTTCGTTACAATCCCAAATCAAATGTATTCGCAACCGATCGGCCGGAGTTTACAGATTTTGAGCAAGTTTTTAGTCGATATTTGAGGAAAGGAAAGCACAGGCTTGAAGATAAGGATTATGTTGAATTGATTCCACGCTTTTTGCAGGCTAAAAAATTCTACCCCACAGATAGTGAGGGTATGGGTAGAAAACTTCTTGAAATGCACACAGCTAGTAAAATGAATGGGATGGATGCGGCTTTGGATATATGGAAAGGTCTCTTCAATTCGATGACTGAAAAGATGAGGAAGGAAATTGTAAAACATTCTGTGAGTCCAGCTCTCGCAGGAGATCAGCAGTTCAGGGATAAGCTAGCAAAGGCTGAGGAAGAGAAGCAAGTAGTTGAAAAAATCATCAGTCGTGAACAAAAGCTCATGGTTAAAGGGGGCAGAAAGGCTGATATTATTAAGGCTATGCAAACCCAAAGAGAGACTCGGGCAGCAGCTGAAGAAACAGCTAGAAAAGCAGAGGATGAAGAGTTTTTCAGAACCCATATGCATCAGGATGGGGGTGGGGCGGGCATTCCAGTAAGCCCTTCTTCTCAGCAGATGCAGGTGATGCTTCTCCCTCAAAATACTCAGCAGCTGGAACAATGCAAAAAACAAGCAGATAAAAAAGTGGATGCCTCACAGGGTGATAAATGCAAGGTTGGGATAAAGGGGCTGGGCGAAGAGCGCTACCTGACAAATGGTTTTGTAAACAGGCTCAGGCACTTTACCAATACCTTGGCAGAGTTTCAGCCAAAAGAGCAGGAGTCAAGCAGTACCCTTGGGAAGCTCTTCAGTAGGTCAAAGCATTGATTTACTGAACTACGATAAGGGTAATCGGATATCGGTCAGACTGGCGCTGATTGATGTACGGTTTTTACCTCTCTGTTTTGCCCGGTACATCGCTGTATCTGCGTCTTCAAGTATTCTGTCCAGGGAGTTTGCTTCACTGGACAGGGACGAAATACCAATACTTACGGTTATGGGCTTACAGTTGGCCCATTTATTGTTTTCGGCATGTTCGCTGGCAATGGCATTTCTGACCCGTTCGGCAACACGAAATGCTTGCCAGGGTTCTGTATTAGGCAATAGTGCCACAAACTCTTCGCCACCATATCGACCCAATAAGTCCTTTTGCCTGAGTGCCTTGCGGCAAATCAGTGCTGTACTTTTAAGTATCTGGTCCCCGGCATTATGGCCTTGCTGATCATTCAGTTGCTTGAAGTTGTCAATGTCCATAAACAGTGCACAGCAAGGTTGAGTAGAGTTATTCATAAGTGAAGATTGAATAATGGTTTCTGCCTCCTGACAAAAAGCTCTTCGATTCAGAAGTCCTGTCAGTGGATCAAGGCTTGCCTGTTGTTGCCAGAAGAGGGACTGACGGTTTGCCTGCATTAATGTGCAGGCATGGCTGCTTATATCGCAGGCAGTTTGCCATGTTGTCGCATTGCGATGATGTCTTAGTGGTGCCAGCACTGTAAGCGTTTTATCATCAGCTTCAATATTCAGGGGGAAAACCCAGTAAATAGTGCCAAAACGGTCTTTGAAATTAATCTTTGTTTCAGTGCCTGAGGAGGTAACATTTAATAGATCATCTTCAATAGCTGGCAGCTGCTTTCTGAGGTTGTCAGCGGTTTTTGAGTAGTCTTCAGTGTCTCCGAGAATAATATTCCACTCATTTCTTTGATGGTGGAGGACCATGGCGGGTATGCCCGGTAATACTTCCTCAAAGGTCGATAGAATCCTCTGTGTGACATCAATGTCGGCCAGGGGGGAGTCCGGGTTTTGTAGATGTTGTCTCAGTGCTGTCTCAAATATACGCCGTTTCCTGCTGGCAGGAGCAATAGCACTAATAGACATGGCGTGCTGTAAATTCTGCTGGTGGCTGTGCCAGTAAAATAATGGCAGTAGTGCGGCGTGCAAAGACAGTAGAAGAAGCTCTGAATAAGTAGGCAGGCTCCTTGGCCATGCTTCTGTATACCATGACCAGGAAAGGAGAAGAAGCATGATCAGGGCTGAAGGAAAGGCCATCTTGGCTGGCCGGATACCATTATAAAGGCAGTAAGCTGTTGCAAAGACGACCAGGATAAAACTGCTCAGAAGAGAGAAAGCGGCCAGTTCCATTGTCGTGTTGGAGGCAGTACTTTCAGTACTAATGGCATAAGTCGCCAAGGCAATACCAAGGGTGTTCAGCGAAAGGATCAATCTGTCTGTTTTTGGACTGTAGATTGGTAGAAGTGCCAGGGTCCGGTAACTGGTAATGCCTGTCACTAAGACTAACGTTGTCATTAAAATTAGCCAGTAACCGGGGTCGCCCAGCCATGAAATAACACGGAACACTTCACCCTCCCACATCAGAATCATGACATTGGCTGCGAGCATATGACTGATTAATAAATAAAGAGCTGGTGTTCGATTTCTCCGTGTCAGTGTGAAGATAAAAATCAATGCAACAATCAGTAGTGTCTGAATCGAACTAATGGTCGTTCGTTGTTCACTGAGCTTTTCAAAATAGGTCAGTGATGGCCATAATTCCGGGTTAAGTTGGTTTAAAGGGGTTGAGTTATGGCGTACGTAATATGTTTTTGTTTCTCCAGGCTTGATTTCAAGCTTCATAGCGTTGGGGGCTATACCAGATTGAGAACCATCGATTCCCATTTTTTTGAGAAGGTATCCACCATTTGTTGGGACAAAAACGTCCAGCTTTTTATGGGGGACCTGACGGAATACCATCAGCCAGTCGTGGGTGGAATACTGTGATAGTTCGATATCGAGTCGATACCACTGCAGTGAATTGCCCATAGAGGGTTGTGAGCTTTTAAAAATATCAGTGGGTGGTTTAACAGGAACGAGCCTCAATTCAGCTATTGCATCATCACCGCTAAGGTAAATCGGGGATGCAATCAGTGATCCGGATAGGGTGAGGAACAGCATAAAAAATACAAGACGAAACCAGCTGGCAGGTTGATTGGAGGCCCGGTACTTATCATTTTTTGTGAGTAAATGTTGTATTGAAAACAACAGCTTCGTCTTCCCTAACGAGGAAACAGGTTCCAAAGTAGTTGCTCGGCGTCCATTTATTGTGGGTAGCAATTCAGATTCCTCCTTCCTGGAGAAACAGAGCATGCCTGCAATTCTGACACAGTAGAAGGCGGTATGTGAAGTCCGTGCGCAGTTAAGTTAACGGATATGTGAGGATATTCATGCCATTCTTGGCACGGAACTATGTACAGGCAAGGTTAGTTATTGGCTGAAACGCCAAAGTGCTTTTGGGAAAAAGCAACCCGTTCTTCAATCGGTAGATCATGCTTTCGAAGTGACTCAATGGTTTTGAGTCTTGGTTCAATCCCCTGGCCGTTGGCAATCTGAATGGCAAGACCGGGGCGAGCATTGAGTTCGAGAATCAGTGGGCCAAGGTTTTTGTCAAGAACCAGGTCTACTCCGAGGTAACCCAGCTGGGTCATTTCATGGCAGGCTGCGGAAAGGCTCAGTATTTTATGCCAGTGGGGGACGTTGAGCGCAGAGAAGTTATGACCGGTATCAGGATGATGATGAACCGGTAGGTCATGCTGTACGCTACGGAGGCTGTTTCCGGTGGCAATGTCCAGACCGACGCCAACAGCTCCCTGATGTAAGTTAGCTTTGCCATCCGAAGCCCGGGTAGCCAGTCGCATCATGGCCATCACAGGGAATCCCCGAAAAACAATGACCCGAATATCCGGTACACCTTCAAAACTGTAGTCTCTGAAAATGGGGTCAGCCACGATCAGGCTTTCGATGACTGCAACATCGGTTTTGCCACCAAGGCTGTAGAGGCCGCCAAGAATGTTGGAGACATCACGACTAATGGCGGTGAAGGATAGACTTTCGCCACTGGCTTTTACATAGCGGTCACCATCCCGGCCAGTGATAACCAAAATGCCTTTACCACCGCTGCCTTTGGCCGGCTTGATAACGAATTGTTCTAACGGCTCTAAAATGTTTTTCAACTTTCTAATGTCTGACTGGTACTCGATGACGCCAATCAGCTCTGGTACATCAACACCGGCTTTTTCAGCCATGCGTTTTGTTGTCAGCTTGTCGTCCACTAAAGGGAGTAGCCGCCTGGGGTTATATTTTGAAATATAATTCAGGTTACGGCTGTTCATGCTCAGAATCCCGGCTTCTTGCAGCTGGGCTGGTGTCGTGATCGAATTTTTTTTGAGTGTGTTATGAACAAAAGTACTTAACCATCCCATGGGAAACCCACCTCTATTGTCCTCTGATGCTTTTTAAACTCATGACTGCTTATTGTCAGAGTGAACGAGTGGGTAGAACCGTTTTAATTCCAGCAGGCGGTAGCCGGTGTATTGGCCCAGTAGAAGAACAATACCGAGTAACGTCAGCATCAATTCAGGGAAGTTGAAGGTCAGTTGTTCAACGATGTTGTTCGACATCAGCAGATAGCTCATTGTTGCTACCAGGAGACTGCCACCGCCTTCTTTAACGACATCCTTGGGTCCTTCCTCCTCCCAGAGGATAGACATTCTTTCAATGGTCCAGGCCAGGATAATCATAGGGAAGAAGGTGACTGTGAGTGCCTGCGTGATCCCCATTTTCCAGCTCAGGATACTCATAGCAGCCATGATCAATATGACAACGATAATAACTGCGCCCAGTCGTGCAACTAGCAGCATATTTTGCTGACTGAGAAAGGATCGAATCCATAAGCCAATGGATACCAGGGATATAAAAATCACCAGGCCTGGGAGTAACTGTGTCTGCAGGAATGCCATGGCAATAAGTACGGGCATAAAGGTACCGGATGTACGCAGCCCAACCATAATGCGCATAATCAGGACTACAAGAACGCCAATGGGAATCAGCAGGATAATTTTAAAAGCGTTCTGAATTTCAAGTGGCAGAGAGTAGATGGAGAAATCAATTAATGCGGCTCCATCCTGTATGGCCTGTGTTAGTGCCAGTTCTCGGGTGGGTATATTCTGGGAAATAATTGAGAACTTAACGTCTGAATTAACGCCACCCATGACGTCGAGGAGTGATTTGGCGCCGCGCTGCCAGAGAAAAAATGCATCAGGGTTGCCAGCTTTGCCGGTTTTTGGGTCAAAGAGCTGCCACTCGGTGCCATCGTACACTTCAATCATGTCAACAATAGGTTGTCTGCGACGGCCATCTTCAAGATGCAGCCCCCGAACAATACGGGCGGGAATATTCGCCATGTGAAGCAGGTTGACCAGCAACTCAGGGAGTTTGACGCCTTCTTCCACCATGCCAAGCAGCATATTGGTATTCTGACTGGGTTCTTTGGCATTAAACTGATTGATCATAGTGCCTGCAAAGCTGACAGGGTCAGCTGAGCGATCCGTTACTCGTTTCAACAGGCTTTTTGCTGCAGTTTGATAAGGTTCAGGAAGAACGGGAGCAATAAATGCTTCAGGCTGGTCGTTTATGCTTGGGCTGATGCCCTGTTCCAAGTGAAGTTTAACCTTATAAAACAGATCCTGGCGGCCATCTGCTTTGCGGATACTCCATACTGCGCGACGCTGGCCTCCGTCATTGGTTTGATTGATACCATAACCGGGGGAAGCAAATGACTCATCCAGAATTCGCACATCGGACTGTTGGTCGGGAAGGGTCAGGCTGGCCTGGGCTGCCTGATCCTGGGCTTTAAAACTGACCCAGGCCTCAATGCTCCAAACCGTTGTGACATCTTTACCCAGCAGAGGAAAGCCCAGTGCAAAATGTTTGTACAGGGTTAATCCAAGGCCGGCCACAATCAGAACTGCGACCATAAGGCCAAGCTGAAAACGACCTTTCATTCTTTCCCTCGTTTTTTACTGTCTATATTACCGCTCAAAAGGCTGCATGCCGCTCAAGGCTGCCTGGTATCGGAAGTATATTCTCTGGATACGTCAACCAGAGCCCGCTTCTCAAGAAAGCGGGCGCCGATAAGTGCAGGGTATTCATAGTTTTCCCGGCTGCGCAGGGTAAACTGTGTGGGTCGGGTAATACTGCCAATCTGGGCGTTCAGTGTAATGACCGGGCGGCGTTCAGAATCCTCTTCATGCCGCTTGATTCGGACAAAGCGGGTAACTGGCTCTTCCATGGTAACAAGGTCACCAACGGAGTTTGCCAGTTGAAAACGGACCCAGTCATGATCATTCTTCTGGAATAGTTCGATATCCCGTGCATCAATAGAAGACGTCAGTGCACCAGTATCAATGCGGGCCTTCAGAACAGTACCTGTGTCTGGTAGTGCCATATGCTCAACAGCTCCCAAGGTCGTCATCCCCTTCACACTGACAGGCTTGATGGTTGCCCGAGTGTATGATTTCTGGGTAATAGGAACTTCAGCTTTGCGGTTATTGGAGCTGATCACCGACTTGTTGGCGATAAACTTCTGGTTGACATCAATAACAGCAAGGTCCTGCATAAAGCTTCTTCCTATCAATAGTGGTGATTCGTATTTGCTTCGATCGGTGAGAGACACTGGTATCGCCTGGGTAATCTCTCCAATAGTCACTGTCAGGTGGATGACAGGGCGCTCAATGGAGGCCAGCCCTGGACGCTTGATTTTTATGATGCCTTTAACGGGTTGTTCCAGAGGTATCGTACCTTTGGAGGTTCGGTGAAGATCAAACTTGACCCACTTTTTTCCGTCTCGTTCAAAGAACTGGATGTTTCTGGCATCAACGGAGCTGTTCTCTGCACCGGTATCCAGTTTTGCCTGCATGGATAGGTTCAGGTTGGGTAAAGAGGCTGTTTCATTGATACCCAGCACCAGACGCCCATCCAAGTGGGCCGGGGTCTGTATGGTCTGTTCCCGTATGGTAATCGCATGGGTCTTAGCAGGAGGCAGGGTTGTTTCCTCCGGTCTTGATGGCACCATGGGACGTTCCGACTTCTCAGGGACTGGAACGGGTTGAATAATACTTGAATCGTCCTTTCTGGGACGCTCTTTATAAAAAACTGTCTGGCAGCCGGTTAAAATCATGATTAAAAAAAGTAAAGCGGGCAGGGCCAAGTTGCGGGACATGTGACTAGCACTACGATTTTTTGGGGATTATTAGGGTTCACGCGTCATATGCGTGCAGCCATGGCTGTTGCCTGTGATCAACGGAATCAGAGAGGTTTTAAAACCTGCTTCTGGTCATAGTGGCTGAAGTATCGGCAACTAAAAATCAGGAAGCTTACTTGATCTGCCTGCGCTTGCCAATTCCCAATCATGATTAAATCCTGATAAGCATCCAGTAATGTTAAGACGAATATTTATGTCCAATTTAGTTGACAGTAACCCGTATCAATTAGCCGGTGGTTATGGGGGGTGAGCCGGCTGGAGTGTGTACTTAGTACAAAGGCTTTTTTTACCGGGTCAGATTTATCTATCTGTGCAGGCAGAAGCTGCACAGATAACAAAGCATACGTTGTTCGAATGGCGCTTATGGCATTTGAAAATTCGATGCTGGCTTGATGATAAAACCAAGGAAAACTGTGAGTAATAAAATGGCAATTGAAGGCAGTAGCCAGATCATGTGATCTTCATAGCCGGGTATAAGACGGAAGGGTTGCAGGATTGGCTGCAGCCCAGCGTAATCTTTAATTCTCAGTAGATCAATGATGCTGAGAAAAAAGGTGGACGCAAGTGTTGCCCGGTAGCTTAACACCGGGTTTGGTAACCAGTCTCTGATCAGTCCCAGGAAAATTAATCCAATGGATATTGGGTATAAAATCAGCAGTACCGGAATGAAAAGATCAATGATCTCATTCAGTCCCATATTGGAAAAGAAAACACAGACAATACTGATGATGGTGACGATTGATCGATAACTTATTTTTTCAAACATCTCGTCAAAGTATTCACTGGCGGCAGTAATACAGCCAATGGCTGTTGTAAGGCAAGCCAGAGTCACGACAGCTGCCAGCAGGGCAATTCCGGTCGTACCAAATAGTGTTTCGGCATAGATGATCAGAATTTGTCCGCCGTTGCCAGGATCTGGAGCTACTTCCCGGCTGGTTGCCCCCAGGTAAAACAGAGACAGGTAAACCAGAGCCAGACCAATGGCTGCAATAATCCCAGTGGTAATGCTGTAATGAAACAGGCTGGCTTTTTCTTTAATGCCATGGGACTTGAGGTTTGTGATGATAACAATGCCAAACATTAGCGCAGCCAGAGCATCCATGGTCATGTAGCCTTCAAGAAAACCCTTGATAAAAGGTGCTTCTGTATAAGCCCCCATAGCGTTTGCGGGAAGTCCCAGAGGAGAAATAATCGGGGACAGGCCGAGAATGACCAGTAAAGCAATCAGTGCTGGAGTTATCAGCTTACCCACGGATTCAAGAAGCTTGCCAGGGCGAATGGAAAGGTACCAGGATATGCTGAAGAAAATCAGGCTGAAAATAAACTGGCTAAGCTCGTTGTTCTCTGGCAAAAAAGGTGAGAGACCTATTTCATAGGATACCAGGGCTGTTCTGGGTACCGCATAAAATGGACCAATAATAAGATATATACAGGAACCCAGGGCGATGATAAGCCCTTTGGGCATTTCCCGACTGATCTCATTAAATCCTCCACCAACTCTGGAGATCGAAACAATACCAAGGAGCGGGAGTCCTACTCCGGTTATCAAAAATCCCGCCGCTGCATACCACATGTCCTCTCCGGCCAGCTGACCTGCCATGGGGGGGAAAATCAGGTTTCCTGCGCCGAGAAACATGGCGAATACCATAAACCCCATACCAACAATATTCTGTAAACTCAGTCTCTGATTCATATTTTCAGCTTCAGGATCCCCGATTATTGGATGTTTTACCGGGATCTGCTCCTTTTTAAGTGGAATAGCCTTTGTGGTGACAGGTCGTTCGAGAGCGAACTATTTGATATCAGTATGGACGCTATCTGTGAAAGTGGTAGTAAGAAGCCGTACGGGCTGCAGGGGTTCATTTAGTCGAATGACATCCTTACATTAATATAGTCGTCGGGTTATAAACCAGGCAGGAGCTCGGCGGTGGTTATTACATGTTTTTTGGTGGGGCTGAGCAGAGGTTATGATGAGGTTGGCCGTTGGTAAGTTGTTGAAAAATATTCTGTAATAAATGGATCAATGTTTCGTGGTCACCGGATTCCAGATAGATATCCGGGCTCTGGCAAATCCGGTTATCAAAGAACATGTTCATATGATAAGGCTGGCCGAGAGGAGGAATGGCACCGGGTTCACAGTCTTTGAATGTGCAGTTAAGCTCATACTCAGTTGCAAGTTGAAGCCTTGGGTTGGTGATTTGACTCACCTGGTGAATATTGACCCGGTTAGCGGCAGGTAAAATGGCCATCAGGTAGTGATCCCGATTGTCTTTCAGGACAACAGTTTTGGCCAGCTGGTGGAGTGGGATTTGCGCAGTAATGGCAATCTGGAGTGAACTTTTGCTGGGTTGGTGTCTGATCGCTTGGTGGAGAATCTTCTGTTCAGAGAGATAATTATGGGCTGTGTTGGGAATGCTCATGATAGGAATCACCCCAATGGAGCTTGGCTTGAGGTGAGAAGAGTATAGCCCCTGATGGCTGATAAAGAGGCTAATATTTCATTAGGGGGCGTTACCAACTGGCGAACCCAAAGGGCCACATTTGCACCATGCTGTGTTGCTTACCGCTCATGTGGAGCAACCACACTACGCAGCTCGCGCCTTGTCTGGTGCAAATAATGGGTGGCTGGTTGAATGTCCAGTTGATAATGCCCCTAGCTACAGCCAGCCCTTTCGTTTGAAGAAAAGAAACGTTGCCAGTGCGCTTAGCAACATAAGCCCCAGGGCGAGAGGGTAGCCGTACTCAACGGAAAGCTCTGGCATGGTTTTAAAGTTCATTCCGTAAATACTGGCTATCAATGTTGGAGGCAGAAACATCACTGCGGCAACCGAGAAAATCTTGATGATATTGTTCTGTTCAAGGTTGATATAACCCATGGTCGATTCCATCAGGAAGTTGATTTTCTCAAATATAAAGCCGGTATGCGGTGTCAGAGATTCAATATCCCGGAGCATATCCCGAATATTGTCCCGCTGTTCATCGTTCAGCATATGGTTGCATGAACGCATCAGGTAACGGAGAGAGCGCTGCGTATCCAGAAGATTCAGCCTTACTTTGCCATTCAGGTCTTCCTGAAGTGTGATGGTTCGTAGCTGTTCATTAACATCCTTGTAGTGTTCTGAAAGTGCATTCTGGCTGACCTCTTCCAGATCTTCGTATACTTCTTCCAGGGTATCCGCCAGATATTCAACCTTGGCATCAAACAGAGCGATGAGAACATCCAGTGGTGTGGCGGCTTTAACATGCTGTGTTTTCAAATGTTTACGCATCAGCCTGAACAGGCCTGTCGGCTCATCCTGCAGGGTGATGAGTTTGTCGTGTCTCAAGTTGAAGGCAACGTTGATGTTTCTCAGATCGTGACCGGCACGATGCGGAAACAGAGAGCGGATATGAATACCGCTTTCTGTCTCAAAGTAGCGTGATGATATCTCAATTTCACCCAGATCCTCTTCTTCAGGCAGGCATCCGGGAAAATGCGTAGTCAACCAGTGGCGTTCGTCACTATCCGGTTCAGTGGCTTCCAACCATATAGTGCCCTTGGCCGCGGGGAAATCAGGGGTAACCCGGTCAATGGAAAATTGGTTTTCCTGAGCACTATAGGCATAGATCATGGTTACTGCCTTTTATTGGTAAACAGCTTTGAGAGGGGTACTGAGTACCAGTTACTGGATTGCCGGATCATTCAGGCCACAAAACGCTAACTACCCGATGACACAGAGTTGTGGGTAGATTGCCATATACCCATTGCCTTGCAAATGGCTACTTTGTTGGTTGCACTCGCTCACTGGAACGCCAGCTCGGCTCAATCACCTACTAGTATGTAGGCTTACGAGGCTTCGCTTACTTGTCGCCACGTAGCAACTTGGAATCCTTTGGGTATAGTACTGATGATTCGGAAATAAATTGCTGCTGAATTGTACGATAATTGACTTCTAATTGGATAGAAGGAATGTGTATCTGACTGTTCACCAGAAACGGTGTGGTTTATGAGTACCAGAAATTATCTGGTACTTTAATCTTAGGTTCTGTTGACAACCTTATGTCAACAGAACCCAGGGCTGTAATTTGAACAGTCAGGGTGTTATGGCGTCAAGGCTGGATGCTTCTCGTAAAACCCTGCTCAAAGTATCACAGATTTTCTTGCAGCTTTGTGCGTCACGAATGGTGTTGCCATTACTGTCAGCAATAATAAAACTGTCTTCAACCTTTTCACCAAACGTAGCAATTTTAGCACCATGGACCTTTAATTGAAGCTTGGCAAAGCTTTTTCCTATCAGGGCCAGCAAGCCGGGACGGTCTGTAGCCGTTATATCCAGAATGGTTTGTCTGGGTTCGACCTGGTTACTGATCAGGACAACCGGTTCGCGGTTGAAGTAGCGAAGCCGTCGGGGTGTTCTTCGGCGAATGAGTTCTGGGAATTTATCAGGTGCCGCCAGTGTATTCCGTAAGTGAACCTGTATATCAAGAATCCGCTCCGGGTTGGGGCCAATAGCCGATCCGTCTTTTTCAAGCACGGTGTAGGTATCCAGACTGAAGTTATTATTAGACGTAATAATTCGGGCATCCTGAATAGCCAGCCCCAGTTGATGGAAGGCCGCAACCGTCGCTGCAAACAGATTGGACTGGTCATGGGTATAGACAAATACCTTGGAACCTTGATGTTCATAGCCATCTTTGATTTCCGGGATCAGTATCAAAGGCTTGCCGGGCCGATGGTTCAGGATTCCTTCCGTCTGCCAGCTGATTTCATCACTCTGGTGTCGAAGAAAGTACTCATCATTGAACTGTTCCCATAGCTTCAGTATCCAAGCTTCTTCAAAACCCTCCTCCTTAAGTAATAGCAAAGCCTTCTGTTGGGTGTTGGCAATTTGCTCATTGAGTTCAGGAAGGTTATCAATACCCCGCTTCAATAGCTGTTGAGTCTGTGAAAATAGTTGTTGGAGCAGGGAAGCCCTCCAACCATTCCATAGCCCGGGGTTCGTCGCATTGATGTCCGCTACCGTCAGTAAATAGAGGTATTTCAGCCTTTCTCTTGTGCCAACACGACGGGCAAAGTCCTGGATGACGATAGGGTCGGACAGGTCTTTTTTCTGAGCAGTGACTGACATCGTCAGGTGCTCCTGAACCAGCCACACAATCAATGAAGTATCTTCTTTGTTTAATCCATGCACTCGACAGAATTGTTTTGCATCCACTGCGCCTAATTGAGAATGATCTCCACCGCGACCTTTACCAATGTCGTGGTACAGACCTGCCAGATAAAGGAGTTCGGGTTTTGGGATTTTATGAATAATTTTTGAAGCAATGGGGAACTGCTGGCGACTCTTTTCGTAGGAAAAGCCGCGCAGGTATTTGATCAGTAGCAGAGTGTGGGCATCGACAGTTAATGTATGAAACAGGTCATACTGCATCTGGCCAATGATTTGCCCAAACTCTGGTAGATACCGCCCCAGAATGCCATAACGGGCCATTCTTCTAAGCGAGGCGGTGAGTGTAAACGGCGCTCTCATTAACTCCAGAAAAAGCCGCGTGCATCGAGGGTCTTTGCGAAAGGTGCTATCCACTAAGTGTCGATAGTCTCTGAGTAATCTTATGGTTTCCGCTGTCGGTCCCTGGATCGTCTGGTCTCGGGTTATAAGGACAAACATTTCCAGTATTGCGGGCGGGTATTCGGCGAACACTTTATCGTGAACGGTTTCAATATAATTATTACAAACTTGAAACCGTTCGTTAATAGGGCGAACTTCCTGAGATTCACCGGCACTGAGAATATCATCATCAAAATGTTGAAGCAGCAGGTCCTTTAACTGGCTGACAATCATGACCGTTCGAAAATAGCTCTGCATAAACTGCTCAACGGCCAGTGCGCCAGTATGGTCATGATAGCCGAACTGACTGGCCAGTGTCCGTTGATGGTCGAATAGTAGTCTGTCTTCACTGCGTCCGGTCTGTGAGTGCAGAGCCCAGCGAGTTTTCCACAGAAATGCCCTGCATCGCAGTAGCTGTTGGTGTTCAACATTACTCAGAAAGCCAAGTTCCAGAAGTTCTGCGGAATCATGGGTTCCATAGTGTCGTCGAGCGACCCAGCCCAGCATATGAAGATCCCGGAGTCCACCGGGAGAACCTTTTATATTGGGTTCCAGATCATACTCGGTATCATTGTATTTCCGGTGTCGCTTACGTTGCTCTTCAAATTTTGCCTGAAGGTATCGCTGGCTTGGCCACATATGGTCAGTGTCCGTGATATCCAGCAAACGCTCATGAAGTACGGCTGGGCCTGATATAATTCTGGATTCCATCAGGTTTGTAATGATAGTCAGATCATTAGCTGCCTGATGAGCGCACTCGGCAAGAGATCGTACACTGGATCCGACTTTCAGGCCTATATCCCAGAGTAACGTCAAAAAATGCTCAATGGCATCCTGGTGTTCTTTATAATGGTCTTCTTCAAGAAGAATCAGGATATCAATATCGGAACCGGGGTGAAGCTCCCCCCTTCCATAGCCGCCAACGGCCAGCAAGGCAACAGGACAGCCTCTGGTCCAGTCCAGATGTTCCCATGACAGACATAACACCTGATCAATAAGCCAGGCTCTGGCAAATACCAGCTGTTCAATATCCATTCCATCCATGAACCATTGATCCATTTTAGCGGTGGCTTCTTTAAGGCACTTCTTATAGGCAGGGATTGGCGTTTTAGAAATGGTCAGGTCTGCACGGAACTGGCTTTTGTTAAAAAGACTGTCCTTAACGTGGACTGGAATCTTCTGGAAAGGATTACTCATTATAGGCATCTGTCTTTTATTGTTGGCTCAGGGCTGTTTCTGACTCATAAAATGGACTGGTTGATTCAAGGCCTGATCGGGAGAATTTATTGAACCTGATTCAGTAGCTATGCAAATGGAATTGAGTATTTCTAATTTTTTTGCTCAGCTACTTATGAGTATCTTAAGGGGATTGGTGGAAAAAATCAGTACTATAATGGCTTGTAACGCTTAAATATAAACCGAATGTGTCTGTCTCCTGTTTTATTTTCATTGCATTATCTGCATGAGTAATACGTCACTATGAGTATATTTTCTTCTGGTCAAATATGGGTTGCAGTTGACTGGGGAGCCGATAGTTACAAGGCTTTTCTGATTAAAAAAGGAAACCTGGTAGATACTAAGGCTGGTGAGCAGGGGGTGCTACAGGTTGAGGATCAGGCATTTGAGGCCACATTAAAGCAGTTGATTGACTCTTGGTTGTCTGCTCATGGTGAGTTTCCAATCATTCTCTCAGGCCTGGTGGGAGCTAGAGAAGGTTGGGTAGAAGCGCCTTATATTCATACCCCTTGTTCCAGTGTTGAGATTCAGGTGGGGGTAGTCATGGTTCCCACCAACCAGTTGAAAAATGTATTTATAGTGCCGGGTATTTTGCACACGGGGGAAGATTATCCCGAGGTTTTAAGAGGGGAGGAGGTATCCATTATTGGTGCCATCAAGGAGCAGGCGCTGTCAGATGGGTGGATTCTGAGACCAGGAGAACACTCGAAGCTGGTCAGGGTGGCAGGAGGGGGCGTCAGCCTTCTGTCCACATATATTACCGGTGAGCTCTTCAGGCTGCTGGATCAATATTCATCTTTATCCCGGCACTCAGGCATTGAACAGAAAACGTCTTCCATTGATTTTATGACCGGCGTCAGAACCGCCTTGAAGTCGGGCTGTTTGTCAAAAGTCTTATTCAGTTCGAGTACCCGGCGGCTGGTCAGTCAAATTGAGGCAGAACATGTCAGCAGTTATTTATCAGGGCTGTTGATTGGCCACGAGTTCCGAGACCTGAAGTCTATGGGGCTGGACGATATTGTCGTTGTTGGAAGCGGGCAGTTGATGGAGCTTTACCAGTTGGCATTTGATGAACTTTCCATTAAAACCACGTTGGTTGACTCTGATCGAGCTTATCTGTCTGGCGCGCAGTTAATCCTTGAATCTTTGGGGGTGGAAAGCTGACGGTAGAGGTTACTCAAACACCTTGAAGGCAATCAATACCTTCAAGGTACTTAGTTTTGGAGCTGGTGGCCTTTTTTAGAAGTTTTCTTCAGTTCGTTTGGTTAATACTTCATAACCCGTAGCAGTCACCGCAATGGTATGTTCCCATTGCGCTGAGGGTCTGCGGTCTCTGGTTACCGCTGTCCATGCGTCACCCAGTAACTTTGTTCCTTTTTTGCCAGCGTTGATCATTGGTTCAATGGTGAAGGTCATACCTTCTTTCAGAACGCAGTCATTTCTATTGTTGTAACCTTCATAGTGAATGACCTGAGGGTCTTCATGGAAAACCCGGCCAATACCATGACCGCAGTACTCTTCAACCACGGTGAAGTGGTTGGCATGGGCATGTCTGGCAATGACACGACCAATATCGCTTAAACGATTACCGGGTTTAACTTGTTCAATGCCCATATAAAGGCATTCCTGGGTAACCTGAACCAGCCTTTGATTAAATGCCTGAACCTCACCCACCAGAAACATTTTGCTGGTGTCGCCGTGATAGCCGTCTTTTATAACCGTGATATCGATGTTGACAACATCGCCGCTTTTCAGAAATTTCTTATCACTTGGAATGCCATGACAAACTACCTGATTAATGGAAATACAGGTGGATTTTGGAAAGCCAGGGCGCCCTGGTGTAGCACCATAGTTCAGAGGGGCTGGGATTGCTTTCTGAACATTAACAATATAGTCATGGCAGATGCGATCCAACTCTCCTGTTGAAACGCCAGGCTCCACATAAGGTTCGATCATTTCCAGCACTTCAGCGGCCAGACGGCCAGCGATGCGCATCTTTTCAATGTCTTCAGGGGTTTTAATGGTTACATTCATTGTCTGGTTAAGCCGCTTAAAAGATGCGAAAGTCAAATGATAATGTTTATTATCTTATCAGAATCCCTGAGCGAAGTATCAACAATATTATATAAGCTTAAGTGCCCCTTCTTGAGAAGGGGCTCCACAGGGTTAGCCAGCTGTGTAGTATGTAGCAGCACCGGGACCTACTGGCATATTCAGCACAAATACCCAGATAAAGAACAGCACTGTCCAGCCAATCAGGAAGAAAATAGAGTAAGGCAGCATAGTGGAAATCAATGTGCCGATCCCCAGGTCTTTCTTATAGCGAGTCGCGAACGAAACAATCAGGCCAAAATAGCTCATCATGGGAGTAATGATATTGGTGACTGAGTCGCCAATCCGGTATGCCGCCTGAATCACTTCAGGGGCATAGCCGACCAGCATAAGCATGGGAACAAAAATAGGTGCTGTAACAGCCCACTGTGCTGAAGCACTGCCAATCATTAAATTGACAAAGCCGCACATCAGAATGAAAACGAGGAAGAGCAGAGGGCCTGTCAGTCCGATGTTTTGCAGGAATTCTGCGCCAAGTACGGCGAAGATCGTTCCGAAGTTTGTCATTTTAAAGAAAGCGACAAACTGAGCGGCAAAGAACACCAGGACAATATACATACCCATGGTGCCCATACTTTTGGCCATGCAGTCAATGACATCACGGTCATTCTTGATAGTGCCAACTACTTTGCCATAAATGATGCCGGGTACCGCAAAAAATACCAGAATCATGGCAACGATGCCTTTGAGGAAAGGCGATCCTGCAACCAGTCCTGTATCCGGGTTTCTCAATACACCCCATTCTGGAACAATGGTCAGCGCCATAAGGGTAGAAACCGCCAGAACAGACAGTCCTGCCATTTTCAGGCCCCGCTTTTCGTCAGAGGTGATCTGATCCAGCTTCTCCTCGGCCAGGTTGATGCTGGCTTCTTTCGGGTTGTATGGGCCAAGGTTGGGCTCAACAAAACGGATCGTTACCCAGCTGCCAACGCCGGCAATCATAAAGGTGCTAAGCACCATGAAATACCAGTTAACTTCAGGGCCAACAACATAGGTTGGGTCGATAATTCTGGCTGCTGTCTGGGTGATCCCGGCCAGTAGCGGGTCAACGGTGCCGAGCAACAGGTTTGCGCTGTAGCCACCCGATACACCGGCAAAAGCTGCGGCTAACCCAGCAATAGGGTGTCTGCCCAGCGAGTGGAATATCATGGCGGCCAATGGTATCAGAACAACATAGCCCAGCTCTGAGGCGGTATTGGAGATAACGCCAGCAAAAACAACGATAAGAGTCACCGTGTTTTTGGAGGCTTTCATGACCAGGGAGCGAACAGCGGCACTAAGCAGGCCGGAGTGTTCGGCAATGCCAACTCCAAGAATGGCCACCAGTACGGTACCCAGTGGTGCAAAGCCGGTAAAGTTGGACACCAGGCTGGTGACAATCATTCTGAGACCATCACCATTCAGGAGGTTAACAACCTCGATGGTACCGTCGGCAGCTCTTCCGGGAGCACCAATAGGGCGGGGGTCCATAACACTGAGGCCAAACCAGGAAGCGAGGCCGCTTAGGACGACAATGGCAAACGCAAAGAGCGCGAATAGCGTCACCGGATGAGGCAGCAGGTTGCCTAACCACTCCACAGTGCTGAGAAAACGATTAAAGGTGCTGCGCTTATTATTATTTTTGGCATCACCTGTTGGGAGTACTTCGTGGTACGACATATTCCACTCCAACAGTTGTGTCAATTTTTATAAGTGTGCTTATTTTCGCACATCATGAATTTCAGCCATCAGACTATGGATCGTGTTAAAGAAGTCCGAGTTTTCAGGCTACTTGGTGGTCAGGCAAAAGCCCCGACATAAAGCTTTTTTCTCAAGTATGTTGAGAAAATAATGAACGATGGTACATAAGTTGAATATAAATAAAAAGTTGAAACTGGTACTTAACTCATTGTATGGCAGGTGTTTATTTTGATTTTTTCCTGTAATTCCAGATATTATTTTGTTGAATTTAATAAGCGTTGGATGATTGTTTTTTTATGTCTTAAGATGCTGGTAAAAATACTTATTTTGGGCAGGCGTTCTTTAAAAGGGGCTTGAAAATGGCCGGTTATCCTTTTGGAAAAGCACTCATAAGCCATGCTTTTAAAACCAGATTCCCAGGTATTTGAGCGTTAACACGGTAGCACCTATAGGTACTAAGGCTTGTGTCCATCCTACAGAGTGCCAGAAGGTGGATAGCCAGGTTCTGTGATCCACATTGGGATTGGTTTTGAACCTGACATCCAGGCTTTTTTTCGAAAAATAGTTCCTTTCATAGCGGTTCCAGCTGAAAAGCCCCCAAAGGGAATACCATTTACAGTCCCAGGCGTCAGGGGCTGTCTCGCACGACTGTAGATAGAAAGGAAGGTTTTTCTGGTAAACCGTTAATTTCAGAATGTATTCGGTATCTGGAGCCAGATGATCATCATAGCTAAGCTCTTCGTCTGATAAGAATACCTTGCCAGGATAATAGAAAAGTGAAGGGACAAAACTTCTGTAAATGTTTCTGTTGGGGTGGTCACCATTTTTCAGCTTGAACTCCCACAGTGTGGATCGTCGGATTTTCTGGTCGCTTGAAATAGCATTCAAGGTTTGCTGAATGGCTTTTGCCTCATCAATATAAATAGTGGATTTTAACTTTTCACCAAATATTGATGGTTCAAAAAGTTGAACTCGGACAATAATGCTTTTCAGTCTGGTCGATAGATCTTCTGAAACCTCGTTCATGGTCGCAGCAGAGTAGTCTTGGACTCTCATGAAAAGCGGGAGGCCTCGGGCAATCCTTTGCCCATTGTTTCCAGCTGTTGATTGCCAGATCAGCGGCTCTAATTCTGTATTGTCAAAAGCGGTTGGCAGCGAGAACGCATTGGGTGAAGCAGAGGTGACTCTTTTAGTGGTATAGACAGAAAAGCTGACATTATCATAGCCATTGAATCGGCAGGTAAGGCTGTCGGCATGCTTATTATTAATCGTCATGCCGGAGCTGTACTCATTTCTGGGGTCTTCAATAGAGAGTGTTGGGCTGAGTTTTTCTGACTGGTTGCTGCTCCACCAGCTTGTTTTCAGATTACTGACGGTAATGACTTCTTTCTCACCAGGCAGTAGATCATAACCATTAGCCAGGATATCAATATAATGTTTGTGTCCGGGGTTCCACCATTTGTCGTCTTTGCGAATATATTTAACATTGAAATCAAGTTGCCCTTGACCGCAATTCTGTTCCTCGTAGTAGGTAATGTCAGCAAAACACGTCAGTGGTATATGCGTACAGGAGTCGTCGTCGCAATAGGTAATGGATCCACAGTGCAGCTCAGAGGTAACCAGTTCGCAGTTTTGCCAGCTCCAGTGCAGATTGGTCTGGTAGTTAAGAGTTTCTGACCACTGAGGTTCAGGCAGTGCTCTTAAAAACTCGGCGGCTTTGGTTCGGTCAATGTTCTTTAGATCCTGCCATGCTTCTTCATCGTGGGGTGTTTGTTGTCGAGTGTATTCATGGTGTGCTTTAGAACACTGCAGGCTTTCCCCCATAAAATTGCGGGTTTTATCTTCGGGAATGACCAATCCCGGGCACGATTCGCTTTTTATTTCAGTGGGTGAATATCGTTCAACACAGTAATAGAGGGCCGAAGCCTGGATAGAATAAGAAAAGAGCATCAGTATTGATACTCTGGAATGGAAAAAACTGATCATGGCATGGGAGCCTTCTTCATCACAAGGGCTCGAATAGAGCCCTGTAATCATGAGCTAAGGCATTAGGAGGAATAGAGCGACTGCCCCTACAGGTATCACAATTTGAGCATAGCTGACAACGTGCCAGAAGCTTGATGACCAGGTTCTCAGGTCAACATTGGGATTTGATCTGAACCTGATATCAAGGCTTTTCCTTGAAAAATAGTTATCTTCATGCCGACTTGAACTGAAGAGTCCCCATAAGGTGTACCATTTACAATCCCAGGCATCGGGATCGGACTCACAGGACTGATGGTAGAAGGGAAGGTTTTTCTGGTAGACCGTTAATTTGAGTTTGTACTCTGTATCAGGAGCCAGATTATCCTCATAACTGAGCGCTTCATCCGACAAGAAAATTTTTCCCGGATAATAAAACAATGACGGCAGGTAGCTTCTATAGATGTTCTTGTTTGGGTTATTGCCATTTTTCAGTTTAAACTCCCAAAGTGTGGATCGTCGTATCTTCTGATCACTTGAGATGGCATTCAGTGTTTGCTGAATAGCTTTCGCTTCATCAATATAAATGGTTGCCTTTAAGCGCTCTCCAAATATTGAGGGTTCATAGAGCTGAACCCTTACAATGATGTTTTTCAGTTTTTCTGTTACGTCTTCTGAGACTTCACTGAGGGCCGCTGCTGAGAAGTCTTGTGCTCTCATTATCAGCGGGTAGCCTTTTTCTTCTATTGAACCATTCATGCCAGGTGCGGACTGCCATACCAGTGGGTCAATGTCTTCATTGTCAAAAGCTTTGGGGAGTGAGAACGCATTAGGTGATTGGGAGGCAACTCTTTTTTGGGTGTCTACCGTAAAACTGACCTTGTCATGACCCTGGAAGCGGCATGAAAGGCTGTCAGATTGTTGGTTATGAATAAATTGGCTGAGGTTATACTCATTTTTGGGGTCTTCTATAAAAAGCGTTGGCGTTAATTCTGTTGAATGAGACTCCCACCAGTTGCTTTTCAGATTGCTGACCGTGATCACTTCCTCTTCCCCGGGCAGCAGGTCATACCCATTGGCAAGTCGGTCAACATAGTTCAGGCTCTCGGGGTTCCAGTGAGCAGCGTTTTTTTTCAAAAATTCAACATCAAAGTCCAGTTGTCCATCCCCGCCGGTACAGTACTTATTTTCATGAACTGTGATATCTGCATAACAACTTTTTGGTTCCAGATGGCACTGGTTGACGTGTTGTGTACCACCGTGCTCTGTTGGTACAACTTTTTCTTCACAAACCTCGTAGGTTCCGCAGATAAAGGCATCAGTGACCAGACGACAGTCCTCCCACTCCCAGTGAATATAGGTTTGATAATGTATTTCCCCTGACCAGACTGGTGAAGGTTGTTGTCGTAAAATATCGGCAGCTCCATGACGACTGATGTTTTTCAGGTCAAGCCAGGCTTCTTCGTCAAAGGATTCTGGCAAGCGGACATGGGTATTATTATTGCCAGAGCACTTCAGCTCTTCAAACCGGAAATTTCGAGTTTTATAGGAAGGGATAATTTGTCCGGGACATGACCAGCTCGGCCTGTCATAGGAGGCTGATCTTTGAAAGCAATAATTTGCAATGAAATAGGGCTCAGAGCCCCCGAGAAAAGCGTAGGGTTTGGAAGGAAAAAGTATGGCTAGTAAAGCCGCATACAAAAAGTGCTTTTTAGTAGCCATTAAAATGACCTGCGAAAATTTTCAATAAGATAATTATTTTGCAAATGAGTACCCATTTCCGGGTACTCAACTCACCACTGTATTTTTAGAGTCAACAGGTTTAGAAGCCCTGGCGCCTTTTTCTGCGGTCAGAATAGACATTGCCCTTTGTCAGTTCATCAACCACGCTTTGTAACTTTCGTGCTTCATCAAGACGGTTTTCCTGATTTTCCAAGGCGTTAATGCACATGGCAACAGCGCCTTTGAGTGTCCCTGCCTCAACGACCATGACATCACTTTCGATATCATCTTCATCCATCTCGGTTGGGGAGGTGAATACCTGTCTGGCTTTTACTTCATATAGAGCGCGGCCCATATCAGAACTTAGGTAATGATTGCGATATCCGTCACGAACTTTTCTCAGCCCACCTGAACGGCTGATGGCAAGCTCTTCATCAATGTCTTTTTTGATCAGGGCAATGATGAAATATTTAGTATCCATCTCATTGGATTTACCGGCAACCCAGGTTATCCATGAGCTGGCAGAGGACCACTTTTTACTGGCAGAATTCTCAATGGTTAGCATGGCTTCCCGGGCAAGGTTTGAATACCGCATGAGCTTGTTCTGGTCGTATATGGGAGCAGCTCCAACAGTCATATCACTGAGGTAATAATCCAGGTTGAAAATACGCTTATCGTATTCAACAGGGATACAGCCTATCTGAATGCCGTAGGTGGCCCGGATGTAGGATCTTGCCCAGAATGCATCTATCAGCATTTCTTTGGCTCTTTTGCTGCCTTCCGGGTCGGACATGGTTCTGTACCTTTCGGAAGTGCCAAAAGTGTCAATGAAGGTTTCAATGGCATCTTTGGTGAAGCGGTTGATTCCCTCATCAATGACGCGTTTATCCTGGGTGCGCATAGCTCTGAGTTGCAGGATGTTGCGTTTCATGTCTGAGATTTGATCAGAGGTATAAAGAGACATTCCTTTAAGCTGATCACTGTTAATTCCAAGCTGCTGATGAAAAATGCCATTTGGGAGAATAATGGTGAAGTGAAGTTCGCTGACCTGAGAGTCCAGTCTTCGCAGTGCTGATTGATACTGGTGAACCAGAGGTAGCATATCAACCTGATGGTCTGGATCAACCGTTATGTCGGGCCTCAGAGTGGGAAAGTTTTCCAGGTTGTTGACGTCCTCCAAAAATAAATTGGACTCCTGTTTGAACATTCTCACACTGCTGAGAAATTCTTTCACAGGTATTGGCTGAAGAATGCTTTCGTCAGAAGCCTTCTGGATCTCTGAAGCAACAACGGTTAAATCTCTGAGCCTGCTATGCAGTCTATCAATGGTTGAGAGCAGGATGTCTCCATCACGCTCACCCCTCATATAGAAAGCCTGTATATATTGTTTTTCGATTTCTGTTTTGTTGGATAGATTGATGTTCAATTCATCGGTACTGTCCGGTGTAACATTGACAACGGGAGGTAATGTTGTTTCCAGATCAGCTCTGGGTATTTTTTCATGATAATAACCAGTAGGTGAATAGTGTCCATGATGATGTTCAACCTGGATTGGTTCTGTTCGTGTGGGGTTTCTTGCTTCTACTGTTTCTATATACGGAATTGAAATAAATAAGGCGCACAATAACAGGCTGCCAGAGAATCTGTTCATCGCTTAAACTCTGATTTGAGGTAAGTTATCTGTTTTGTTGATTGACCGTGGTGAAAGAATATAGTTCCATCTTATTGAGTGTGCATGGAGTTAATTTAACTAATAAAGCTATTTTAGATAGCCGTAGTGGCTAGCTTATTGTTGTTTGTGATTTGTCTGGTGATTATAAAAAGTATCTTTTAACTTTGTGGTTGATTATTGCTTGTTGGGCTTACTATAGGATGTCTTGATAGAAGTGAGGTAATCTTTAGTAAGGAGGTTCTTACTTGTGTATTGTTTTTGAATGTTTTCAGGTTTGATAGGGTGACAAATTAATCGTCATATATTGGAGGTAAGCATTTGCTCTCTATTCTCGTCAGTTAAGAAAAATTCCGCTTTGCTGTAAGGTTTACGGAGTAAATCAATTGAACAGAGACAGGCTTGGCTTTCCCTGCAAAAATGTTAATGTAGAGCTTAATGTTTACCCTAAAGATTATCTTGTTTTTTACTCATAAGTGTCTGTGGTGTAAAGCAAGTTTGCCGATTGTATTAATCTGATTGAGGGGTGTAGCTTTTGGGAGAAGGAATCAGCCATAGAGCCTCATAGGGTTTTAAGTGATCTGAAACAAAGGGCTTTTTCCCAAGCAGTTCGAGCCAGTTTCTGTATTTTTTCAGGCAAGGTTTCATATGGGTATGAGTCAGGTTATGAATAGCAATCAGGTGTTTTCCGGTTTTTGGTTAGGTTCTTGAAAAAGCGAAAACACCTGGGGCTATATCAATAATGGCTTGTGGGTTGTCAGGGTGGAAGCAGCTTTCTTTTCTACGGATCTCAATGATTTCTTTCAGGGTTTTAAAAATCATACTTTGTGTTGAAACTGGGTTATCCAGTTCTGTCATCAGGTCTTTGAGGTCCCATCTACGACGATTGATAGAGCGGGTTCGGCCAGAGCTTTCAACACCCAAAAGATCGTTTGGAGTGGCCAGCAGACTGTGAATATACATTGCTGGAATGCCTTTCATACCTAGCATGATAATCTGTGAGCAGAGAAAACGCTGTGCTTGCCAGTGATCTTCACCACGGCGAGAGCCTTTCATGGCATCAAACAGGGCTATGTTGATTTCATAGGGCTTCTCGCTCTGATCTTCCAGCGTGCGAACACTCACAAAACCACCGAATCTATGCATGCTGTCCACCAGTTCCGAGACTTCATTATCAGGAACGAGTCCTTCCAGAGGGCGAAGTCCTATGCCGTCGTGAGATGCTGTAAAATTCAATACAGTACATCCCCTGGGGTATTCTGGTAATGCCCTTGCCCAGTGCGCCAGATATTTCTCTGTGCCTCTGTTTAGTGCATGAAGGATCAGCGGGGGCAGGGCAAACTGGTATACCATGTGGACTTCATTGCCATGGGAAAAGTAACTGAAGTTTTCCTTATCAGGTACATTTGTTTCCGTTAGCAGTAGCGCGCCGGGTCTGGCTTTTTCGATGATTACTCTCATTAATTTTACGATGGTATGAGTTTCTGGCAGGTGCACACAGGTTGTATTGAGTTCTTTCCATAGAAAGGCGATGGCATCAAGTCGAATCACACTGATGCCTTGTGCAAGATAGAAAAGCACAACATCGACTATTTTTATCAGTACATCAGGATTTCTGAAATTGAGGTCTATCTGGTCTTCGCTGAACGTTGCCCAAACATGGCGGGTTCCCCGGCGCGTCTGGGTCGGGATTAGAAGGGGTGAGTTTCTGGGGCGGGTGACCATGGTTAGGTCCGTTTCCGGAGCTTGTTCAATAAAGTAATCCCTGCCAGGTTGGGTGCCACTGACAAAGTCTGCAAACCAGAGGCTTTCCCTGGATACGTGATTAATGACCAGATCTGTCATCACCCGGTAATCCTTGGCTATGGCGCTGATATCCCCCCAGCGTCCCAGTGCTGGATTAACTTGCAGATAATCAATGACTGAAAAACCGTCATCCGAACTAAAAGGGAAATAGGGCAGTATATGGACAGTTGAAAACAGTTGTTTCAGCTGGTTTTTAAGGAATGAATTCAAGGTGTTGAGTGGTTTTTTTTCTCCGTCAATGATGCTGTCACCATAGGTGATCAGATAGATATCCTGCTCTGACCATGTTGGAAAATGTTGGTGCGCGTTGTTGAGAAGGAAGTGTTCTACCCGAAGGACAATGATGCTGGCCAGGTCCTCAGACTTGTCTCCGTATAGTAGTTGTAGAAGTTGTGAAAGCGTCTGGTGGAATGAAGCAAAGATTGGTGGGTAGCTTTGCACTGTTCATCTCCTGAAATAAAGGCAGTCTGGTTTACTCTCTCTCTGTATCGGAAGCATGAGTTGTGCCATATAACCTTGGCACGGGATCTGCTTTGTTTTGCAGCAAGTGTGTAATTGATAAATCAGTAAATGGAGTTATTGAATGATTTCAAAATGCCTCTTTCCTGTTGCCGGCTATGGAACACGATTTTTGCCGGCAACCAAGTCCATGCCCAAAGAAATGCTCCCAATTGTTGACAAGCCGCTGATTCAATATGGGGTTGAGGAGGCCATGGAAGCCGGATTAACGGATCTTGGTTTTGTGAATGGCCGGAATAAGCGGGCGATACCGGATCACTTCGATATTAACTATGAGCTTGAGGCCGAGATCGCTGGAAGTGGTAAGGAGGAAAAGCTGTCTTCGATTCGGGATGTGATGTCAGCATGTACATTCTCTTATACACGACAGAATCAGATGTTGGGGTTGGGGCATGCCATTGCCTGTGGCAAGACATTAATTGGTGATCAGCCCTTCGGTGTCATTCTTGCCGATGATCTCTGTGTGAATGATGAAGGGCCATTGCTGATGGCTCAGCTGGTCAATCTTTATAAGCAGTTTCGATGCACGATTCTTGCGGTTCAGGAGGTGCCAGAGGCGGAAACCGAAAAATACGGTGTGATTGCGGGGGAGGCTCTGGATGAACAATTGATTCGGGTGACGGACATGGTTGAGAAGCCGGCTCCTTCCGAGGCGCCCAGCAATCTTGCCGTGATTGGACGTTACGTTCTGACCCCCGACATTTTTGACATTATTGCCAGCACGGAAGCTGGGAAGAACGGTGAGGTGCAACTGACGGATGCCATTTTGACTCAGGCTAGGAGTGGTTGTGTGATTGCCTGCAAATTTCAGGGTAAGCGTTTTGATTGCGGCAGTATTGGTGGTTTTGTCGAGGCAACCAATGCCATTTATCAAAAGCGTTTTGGCTGAGCGGATGGTTTTTTGATGGAAGCAAAAACGCCGAGAATTCTGGTTTTTACCGATCTTGATGGCTCCCTGCTGGATCATGACAGCTATAGCTGGGCTGCGGCTCAGCCTGCGCTGAAGTTGCTGTATGAGCGTGAAGTGTCGGTCATTTTTAATACCAGTAAAACGCTGGCAGAGGCGGCTGTTATTCAGCGGGAGATGGGGGTGGAGCAGCCATTTATTACTGAAAATGGCATGGTGACAACGATTCCGGCAGGCTGTTTTCGGGATTCCTGCGAAACAGAACCTACCCATTTTTTTCATGGCCGGCCTTATCGGAGCATACGCCAAATTTTGTCCAATATCCGGCGTCAGCATGGTTTTCGATTTAAAGGGTTTGGCGATTTAACTGTGGAGCAGGTGGCCGAGGTTACCGGGTTATCACGAGATGAAGCCAGTAAAGCCATGACCCGTAAGGCCAGTGAGCCTCTGGTCTGGCTTGATAGTCACGCAGTGATGCCGGAATTTGTCGGATTGCTGGAGTCGGAAGGGCTTCATCTGGCAAGGGGAGGGCGTTTTTACCATGTTTCCGGGAAAGGTAATAAAGGGCTGGCATTGCAGGCGCTTCTGAAAAAGTATCAGCAGGAATATCCGGAAGATACCTTTCAGACCTGCGCTATTGGGGATGGAATGAACGACTTGCCGATGCTTGAAGCGGTGGATTATCCGGTGCTTATTCGTTCAGAGCACGGTCTTGAACCGGAGGTGGGGCATATTGCCAAGGTGGTTAAAACCCGGGGAATGGGTCCTGAGGGGTGGAATCAAGCCATCCTCGAATTGCTGAGCAAAAGATGAAAAAAATTCTAATAACAGCTGGGAAAGGATGCGGTAATGGGTGACTTTTATCGGAATGGAATTATTACCAATTTCCATAATTTGAGAGTTCGATCAACTGAAAACATGGAGCGTGATCTGTTGGCGTTCTCCCGGCAGCGCCCGATGTCGCTGGTATTGCCTTCACTGTTTTCAGAGCTGGAAGGGCCAGCATTGGGGCATATTGTCGAAGAACTGAGTCAGGTTCGCTATCTCTCTGAAATTGTGATTGGACTGGATCGTGCCGATCAAGAGCAGTTTGCCTATGCCAAAGATTTTTTTGGGCGGCTCGATCAGCATCACCGTATTCTCTGGCAGGATGGTCCCAAGTTACAGGAAATTGATGCGTTGCTGGCCAGTAAAGGGCTGGCCCCCAGAGAGCCGGGGAAGGGGCGGAATGTCTGGTATTGTTATGGCTATGTGCTGGCGTCAGCAAAGTCTGAAGCTGTCGCACTGCATGATTGCGACATTGTGACCTATCAAAGGGATCTTCTGGCCAAACTGCTGTATCCGGTCGCTAATCCAGCGTTCAGTTACGACTTCTGCAAAGGCTACTATGCGCGAATTGCTGATAATAAGTTAAATGGTCGGGTCAGCCGCCTGCTGGTTGCGCCGCTGTTAAGGGCTCTGAAAAAAATCCTCGGGCCGATGGAGTATCTCGAATATCTGGACAGCTTCCGTTACCCCCTGGCGGGGGAATTCTCCATGAGAACCAGTGTGTTTAACGATATCCGGATTCCCAGTGACTGGGGGCTGGAGATTGGTGTGCTGTCGGAGGTCAAGCGAAATTATTCCAGCAAGCGCCTCTGTCAGGTGGATATTGCGGATATTTACGATCACAAACATCAGCCTCTGTCTGAAGGTGATGTCAGTCGCGGTCTGTCGAAAATGAGCCATGACATCATCAAGGCTATTTTTCGTAAACTGGCGACCAATGGAGTTCAGTTTAATACCGAAACCTTCAGGACCATCAAGGCGACCTATTACCGGGTGGCTCTGGACTTTATCGAATCCTATTCCACCTGATGTGAATCTGAAAATTCTACACAATTTCGTGGTGTCCGTATTGATGCAGGTATACTAGTACATCATTTCAATGGAATTGATGTGTTCCATTGATCCTGAGATTGTCTAAGAATGTTGCCACTGAACTTCGCAAGCTCAGTGCGAACGGAGTGCAAAACATCAAACTCAATGAAACGATGTACTAGGGCCTAACCTGGTCATCATTCCTGCGAGTTGATCCATTGGCCTCATAGGGGGTGGGTGGGTTCTAAAATTGGCGGGCTCAGTATTTTTTACAAGGTTGGAGGGTAGTGGGGAGGCTTCTGAGCATTCCCTATGCTCTAGAATAACCCCTCCGGTAGAGCAGGCTATAGGTTTGAGTTGGTGGCTGGTTTTCGGAATTTCTGATCGCTGTTCAGCAGAGGGTTGGCCATGAATCAGTGTATTGGCTATCGTGGTTCCAGTTAATGCGTTCTGGTTTATCATACAAACAGAGTCTCCGTTACAAACAGCATGGTTGTTATCAATAGAAAGACTTCATTTGTGCAATTCACAATGATCCGAAAAGTGTTGCAGGAGTGTTATTAGTTCTTAGTAAATAGAAAAGTTTCGAAAATGACCTGAATATGGTATAAAGCGCCACTCGATTTCGAGATGGGATACATTCAGTTCAGCCTCAGGGCTGGAAGAAGCGAATCTCATTAAAACACTTACTATTGAAAATAGATCTCACATACACCGACACATCATTCTGGGTGCCAGCTTTTCTCCATGAGCTTCTCTCGAGAACTCTCTATTGAAAAAAAGCCTGGTCGGATGCATGGGGTGTGTGGAGGCATAACCCTGAATCAGGAGATTCCCATGACTCAAGTCACTATGCGTGACATGCTCAAGGCTGGCGTACATTTCGGTCACCAGACTCGTTACTGGAACCCGAAGATGAACAAGTTCATCTTTGGTGCACGTAACAAAATTCATATCATCAACCTCGAGCACACCCTGCCTGCCTTTAATGGCGCTCTGCAGTTTATCGGCAAGCTGGCGGAAGGTAAGAACAAGGTTCTGTTTGTTGGAACCAAGCGCGCTGCTGGCAAGATCATCCGTGAAGAAGCTACCCGTTGTGGTATGCCTTACGTTGATCACCGCTGGTTGGGTGGTATGCTGACCAACTACAAGACTATTCGACAGTCCATCAAGCGTCTGCGTGACCTGGAAAGCCAGCGTGATGACGGTACTTTTGAGCGACTGACTAAAAAAGAAGCTTTGATGCGCAGCCGTGATCTGGAAAAACTGGATCGCAGCCTTGGTGGTATCAAGGATATGGGTAGTCTGCCAGACGCTCTGTTTGTTATCGATGTTGAGCATGAGCGCATTGCTATTCAGGAAGCCAACAAGCTGGGTATTCCTGTTATTGGTATCGTTGATACCAACTCCAGCCCTGAGGGTGTGGACTACATCATTCCAGGTAACGATGATGCTATCCGTGCTATTCAGCTTTACCTGAAGGCTGCTGGTGATGTGATTATGGAAGGCCGTGCCCGTGCGAACACTGGTGCTGAAGAAGAGTTTGTAGAAGTCGAAGAAGCTCCAAAGGCTGAAGAAGCGGAAGGTTCTAAAGAAGCCTGAGGCTTTTAAGAATCCGACTCCAGGCAGCATCTGGGCAGTCAGACCTGGTGGTTTGCTTGCAGGATGATTCGGGAAAGCTGTTGTTGAGGCTCTCCTGTAAAAGCCACAGAGGCTGTTTGTATCTTTAGGTAGGAAGTAAGGGGGCTTTGCCCCCTTTTTTCCGATGTACCGATAACTATTTTCTTTTCCATCTCTCGTGAAGCAGAGTTGGAGCAAGACTGTCAAATTGAGAGGAATCAACCATGGCAGCTGTTAGTGCAGCACTGGTAAAAGAACTGCGTGAACGCACTGGTCTGGGCATGATGGAGTGCAAAAAAGCACTGGTTGAAGCGCAGGGCGACATCGAAGTTGCGATCGAAGAAATGCGTAAGTCCGGTCAGGCAAAAGCCGCCAAGAAAGCTGGTCGTATCGCTGCTGAAGGTATCGTTGCTGTTAAAGTGGCTGACGATGCCAGCTTTGGTGTTCTGGTTGAAGTGAACAGTGAAACTGACTTCGTTGCTCGTGACGATAACTTCCTGGGTTACGTTCAGCAGGTGGTTGATGCCGCTTTCGCTCGTAAAGAGGCTGATGTTGCTGTTCTGATGGAAGGTGAGCTTGAAGAAGCTCGTCAAGCGCTGGTTCAGAAGATTGGTGAGAATATTGGTGTTCGTCGCATTGCCATCGTTGAAGGCGGCGTAGTCGGTTCTTACGTTCACGGTAACAAGCGTATCGCGGTTCTGACCAAGCTGGAAGGTGGTGATACTGAGCTGGCTCGTGATATCGCTATGCATGTTGCTGCTGTTAACCCACAGGTGGTTAACAAAGAAGATATGCCAGCTGAGCTGGTTGAAAAAGAGAAAGAGATCTTCAAAGCTCAGGCTGAGCAGTCTGGCAAACCAGCTAACATCATTGAAAAGATGATTGAAGGTCGTATCGGCAAGTTCCTGGCTGAAAGCAGCTTGGTTGAACAGCCTTTTGTTAAAGATCCTGATACTACTGTTGGTGCACTGGCTAAGAAATCCAGCGCTGCCGTCATCAACTTTGTTCGTTTTGAAGTTGGTGAAGGTATTGAGAAGGAAGAAGTGGACTTTGCTGCTGAAGTTCGCGCTCAGGCGGGACTGTGATCTTTGGGGTTTGTCTGGGGGGTAGGTTGCTGCTCTTGGGCAAACTCCTGTGCCAGCCCCAGGGCTGCCCTTTTTATGTCCATCTGAAACTGATGGTTGATTTCCAGTTTTTTTTCATGGGAAAGTCATGAAGTAAGGAATCAACTGTCAGGACACTTCAACTCGCTGGCTTGTGGCCAGATGTCTCATCGAATGCGGCTGTTCAGCTAACCTCCTGATGGTAGCTGATTTTCAGTTGGCTGCGCATTTGCGAGTTGAGTGTAATTTAGCCAATCAGACTCGGAAACTGAACATGCCGGCAAGTGATAGTCAACCGAAATACAAACGTATACTGCTTAAGCTCAGTGGTGAAGCCCTTCAGGGTGAGGGTGAGTTTGGTATTGATCCCAGGGTTCTGGATCGAATGGCGCTGGAGATCGGTCAGCTGGTAGGGATCGGTGTGCAGGTTGGTATCGTCATTGGTGGCGGAAACCTCTTTCGAGGCGCTGAGCTGAGTGCCGCAGGTCTTGATCGTGTGACCGGTGACCATATGGGGATGCTGGCGACGGTCATGAATGCCCTTGCTATGCGTGATGCCCTTGAGCGTTCCAATATTAATACCCGGGTTATGTCAGCCATTCCTATGAGTGGTGTTGTTGAGCATTATGATCACCGGCGTGCCATGAGATACCTCAATTCTGGTGATGTTGTGATTTTTTCTGCTGGTACTGGAAATCCTTTTTTTACGACAGATTCGGCGGCCTGCCTCCGTGGTATCGAGGTTGGTGCTGATGCAGTGTTGAAAGCAACCAAGGTCGATGGTGTGTATGATAAGGATCCGGTTAAGTATCCTGATGCAGTAAAATTTGACCAGCTAACCTATGATGATGTCCTGGAGCGTAAGCTGGGCGTTATGGATTTGACAGCGGTGTGCCTTGTGCGAGACCAGCAGATGCCATTAAGGGTGTTTAATATGAACAAGCCTGGTGCATTGCTTAATCTGGTGGTTGGTGGTGATGAAGGAACACTGGTAAACGGGGGTTAATGATGATCAATGAAATTAAAGATGATGCCAAAGAGCGTATGGGCAAAACCATTGAGTCGTTGACGGTTGCCTTCAATAAGATTCGTACTGGTCGTGCTCATCCAAGTCTTCTCGATGGTATCAAGGTTTCCTACTACGGTTCAGAAACGCCTCTGAGCCAGATGGCCAACATTTCTGTTGAAGATGGCCGGACTCTGGCCGTGCGTGTCTGGGAGAGACAGGTTGTTCCTGATGTAGAGAAGGCGATTATGAAGTCTGACCTGGGGCTGAATCCTTCTACTGCAGGCGAAGTGATTCGTATCCCGCTGCCGCCGCTGACTGAAGAAACTCGTAAAGGGTATACACGTCAGGCCCGGCAGGATGCAGAGAATGCGCGTATTGCCATTCGTAATATTCGCCGTGATGCGTTGGCGGACATTAAAGAGCTGGAAAAAGAAAAAATGATCAGTGAGGATGATGAACGTCGTGGGCAGGATGATGTTCAAAAGCTGACTGATCACTTTATTGCTGAGGTGGATAAAAGCCTTTCTGTCAAAGAAAATGATCTTATGGCGATCTGATGACAGACTTAATTGCCTTGGATCGCACTTTATAAAAATGGTGTCGTTGCGTTCTAAGTGGTGCAATCAGCTAAGGCTCCTGCGACGCTATTTTTATGCTGACAGGCCAACTAACAGGCGTCAGTTATCAATTGATACTTTGCTGGTGCTTGCTTTTTATTGCAGGCTCCTGCAAGGTTCTACTGTTAAACTTTCTTTATCTAAAAACGTTTTACCTGCCAATTTTCAGATCGTCTTTATTCATGGCCAATACATCTTTACAGGGAACAAGCGGCATTGAGGGAGTTCCATCGGAGAGGCTGCCGTGCCATGTGGCTATTATTCTTGATGGTAATAACCGCTGGGCCAAGCGTAAGCATTTACCAGGGCTTGCTGGTCATCGAGCGGGCGTTAATCGGGTTCGTGAAGTCGTTGAGGCCTGTGCTGACTATGGTGTTGAAGTACTGACACTGTTTGCTTTCAGTAGTGAGAACTGGAACCGGCCTGCCGTTGAGGTGAATGGGCTTATGCGTCTATTCCTGAACGTTCTCAGAAGGGAAGCCCGGCGGCTGAAGAAGAACCGTATCCGTTTGAAGGTGATTGGTGAGGTCTCCCGGTTCAGTCCTGATATCCAGAAGCACATTCGTGAGGTTGAGGCGCAAACTGCAGAAGACTATTCGGTAACTTTGGTGATCGCAGCCAACTATGGCGGTATGTGGGATATTGCTTCTGCTACACGTCGACTGGCCGAAAAGGTCGCTCGAGGTGAACTGAGTTCTGAGGATATTGATGAGTCAGCTATTGAGCGACATCTCAGTACTTCAGGTCTGCCTGCACCCGATCTCCTGATTCGAACCAGTGGTGAGCAGCGGATTAGTAATTTTCTGTTGTGGCAGTGTGCTTATAGTGAATTCTATTTTACCGAAACATTATGGCCTGATTTTGGACGTGATGAACTTCAGCAGGCCCTGCTGAGCTACGCCCGTCGCCAGCGACGATTTGGCAAAACAAGCGAGCAGGTGGAGGCTGAAACTACGTGCTGAAACAAAGAATTCTAACTGCTCTGGTATTAGCGCCATTGGCGCTGGCTGGAGTGTTTTTATTGCCGTTGACCAGCTTTGGTTATTTTATTGCTGCGATTATCATGCTCGCTGCATGGGAGTGGGCAAACCTCTCCGGTTTTGAACAGGTATCCATCCGGCTTTCATACGCATTAGCTGTTGGTGCTTTCTGTGGACTCACCCTCTTTTTACCTCCCTTGTTGATACTTGGTCTGGCTGCTGTCTGGTGGTTGGTTGTTTTCGTTCTTGTCAAACAATACCCTGGGAGTGGACGCTTGCTGGAAAGTCGACCGCTCAGGCTTTTGATGGGGCTGTTAACGCTGGTGCCAGCGTGGCTTGGTCTTTATGAGCTTAAGCAAATGACGGATTCAGCCTGGCTTATCGTTACCCTGCTGGTGATGGTTTGGGGAGCAGACTGCGGTGCTTATTTTGCTGGCAAGCGTTTTGGTAAGATAAAGCTTATTGAGCGGGTTAGTCCAAAAAAGACACTGGAAGGGCTTGTTGGGGGCGTTCTGGCGTCAATGTTGATTTCGAGCCTTGTTACACTGTTTGGCAGTGCGAGTTTCTTTCAGGGGGTGTCATTATTAACGCTGACCATTTTGACAGTTCTGGTTTCCGTTCTGGGCGACCTGTGGGAGAGTGTTCTGAAACGGTATAGGGGGCTTAAGGATAGTGGTAATCTTTTACCAGGTCATGGTGGTGTTCTTGATCGAATTGACAGTCTGACTGCGGCCGTTCCAGTATTTACTCTCTATGTCATGATAATCAGGGGTATATAGGTCATGACTGTATTATGCTCTCAATCTGCCAGGCAGCAGGTCTGTGTGCTGGGCTCCACAGGGTCAATCGGAAAAAGCACGCTGGATGTAATAGCTCGAAACCCTGAGCAATTCAGTGTTCACTCATTAGTTGCCGGCAAAAATGCGAATGTTATGCTGGAGCAGGCTCGTCAATTTCGGCCTCAGTATATCGTGATGGCTGATAGGCAGGCAGCGGCAGTTCTTCGAGCTGATCTTAAGGCTGAAGGGTTGAGCATATCGGTAGAATCTGGTGTGACCGCAATGGCTCAGGTTGCAGCGGATAGTGACGTTGATGTTGTCATGGCAGCCATTGTTGGTGCTGCTGGACTGGTGCCAACAATGGCTGCTGTTCGTGCTGGTAAGAAGATTCTGCTGGCCAATAAGGAAGCACTTGTAATGACAGGTGCCTTATTCATGGATGCAGTCAAGGCTTCTGGCTCTATCCTGTTACCCATTGACAGTGAACATAATGCAATTTTTCAGTGTCTACCTTCTGAGCACCAGTCAGGTCTTGAGCGAGTGGGGGTTAGAAGAATATTGCTGACAGCCTCTGGCGGGCCATTTCGGCAGTCCCCTATAGAAAGCTTTGCTACTGTTACACCCGAGCAGGCTTGTGCTCACCCAAACTGGAGTATGGGGCGTAAGATCTCTGTAGATTCTGCGACCATGATGAATAAGGGACTTGAGTTTATTGAGGCTTGCTGGTTATTTGGTGCAACGCCTGATCAGGTAGAAGTGGTTATCCATCCACAGAGTATCATCCATTCGATGGTCGATTATGAGGATGGCTCAGTGCTGGCGCAGATGGGGAATCCGGATATGAGAACACCCATTGCTCACGCTCTGGCGTGGCCAAAGAGGATTCCGTCCGGTGTTTCTCCGCTATCGCTCACGGATATAGCCAGGTTGGACTTTTATGCGCCGGATATGTTGCGCTATCGTTGCCTGCAGCTGGCCCAGGAGGCGGCTCGCAGTGGTGGTACAGCTGCAGCCATGCTGAATGCAGCTAATGAAATTGCAGTTGACGCGTTTCTTGATCACAAGCTGCGTTTTGATCGTATCCCTGAAGTAATTGATGCAACATTGCAGACATTGCCAATTATGAATGCCGGTGATCTTGAACAAGTGCTGGAAGCCGATAAGGATGCTCGTTATCTGGCACAGCAACAGGTTTCTCAAATGCAGGGTGTTGCATGATTTTTGAATCCCTTCTTGACTCAGCGCAAACCATTTTCGCCTTTGTGGTAACCCTTGGGATACTGGTAAGTATTCACGAGTTTGGTCACTTCTGGGTGGCCAGACGTTGTGGTGTTAAGGTACTTCGGTTCTCTGTGGGCTTTGGTAAGTCGCTCTGGAGTAGAACGGACCGTCATGGCACTGAGTACACAGTTGCCGTTGTTCCTCTTGGCGGGTACGTCAAAATGCTGGATGAGCGGGAGGGGCCTGTTCCCAGTGGTGAGCAACACCTCTCTTTCAATAGTAAGCCTGTGCTTTCCCGGATAGCCATTGTTGCCGCTGGGCCAGTCGCTAACTTTTTATTGGCGATCTTTGCTCTCTGGCTCATGTATATGGTGGGTGTCCGTACATTGATGCCGCAGGTGGGCGAAGTTATTCCGGAATCACCTGCAGCGGTTGCAGGTCTTCAGCCTGGCGATGAAATTGTTGCTGTCAATGGGACTGAAACTCCTGGCTGGCAGGCGGTAAATATGGAATTGCTGGCGTATCTTGGTGAATCCAGAAGTATTTCTTTCTCCGTTCGTTCTGGTGAGCCTGGTGACGTCACAGAGGGTGCGGTCAGAGATAAAAACCTTCAGGTAGTTGACTGGCTGGTGAGTGAAGAGCAGCCAAATCCAATACGCTCACTGGGTATTATTCCTTATTCTCCAGAAATTCCGGCAGTCATTGGTCAGCTGTCACCGGATGGTGCTGCTACGAGGGATGGGATGAAATCCGGGGACAGGGTGCTGGTTGCTGGTGATGAAGACATCGTTGACTGGATGCACTTTGTAGAGATTATTCGCGATAACCCCGGAAAGCCTCTGCAGCTTTTGATTGAACGGGATGGAAAGACTGAGAATATACAGCTCACTCCGGGAAGTCGATCATCAGAGGGTGTGGCTACCGGCTATATTGGTGCAGGGGTTATGCAGGTTGCCTGGCCGGAAGGTATGATCCGCCATCTACAGTATGGTCCTGTCGAGTCGATTGCCAAGGGTGCGCAGGCAGCATGGTCTCTGACAACTATGACTCTGGAGTCCCTCTGGAAAATGGTTGTTGGCCTGGTTTCTGTTAAAAACTTGAGTGGTCCGATAACCATTGCTAAAGTGGCTGGCGCGTCGCTTGAGTCTGGGCTGGAAAATTTCCTTTATTTTCTGGCCATGTTGAGCGTCAGTCTCGGGGTGTTGAACCTGCTGCCCATACCTGTACTGGATGGTGGTCATCTGCTTTTTTACCTGGTGGAAATGGTCAGAGGCAAGCCTCTTTCAGAGAAGGTCCAGACACTGGGTTTGAAAATTGGAGTGACTCTGGTTGTTGGCGTAATGATGCTGGCCATGTACAACGACTTGAGCCGACTCTTTCAATGACTCTTTTGAAGAGAAAGTCAATAATCTTTCCGGGGTAAGTGCTGCATCAGACTTGCCGCCCGATACCCGGACCAAAGAAAAGCATTTTGCGCCCTGCGCCATCTGCAAACCATGAAAAACGGTGAAGTAAAATGTTTTTCACGTTAATGCCAAATGAACACGGATAAGAACGGATTCCATGAAGCGATCACTGTTGTCTCTGCTGATTGGCTCTTTAGCCATCGCGCCTGGTGCCCAGGCCTTCATCGTCTCAGATATCCGGATTGATTGCCTTCAGCGGGTTTCAGCCGGGACAGTCTTTAATGCCCTGCCTGTTGAGGTTGGTGACGATATTCAATCACCGGATATCGCCGGAGCCGCCCGTGCCCTCTATCAAACCGGTTACTTTAATGATATTCGCATGGCTCGGGAGGGTGATGTTCTGGTGGTTGGCGTTGTCGAAAGGCCCTCTATCAGCGCTATTGAGATCAAGGGAAACAAGGCCATCAAGACTGAAGACTTGATGACGGGTCTGGAGCGTTCTGGTCTTGCTGAAGGTGAGATTTTTCAGCAGGCAACTCTTGAAGCCATTCGCCTTGAACTTGAGCGGCAGTATGTTGCTCAGGGTCGATACGGTGCCAGAATTACTGCTGATGTAGAGGCGCAGCCCCGTAACCGGGTAAAGCTTCGAATTAATGTTAAGGAAGGCAAGGTTGCGACGATTCAGCACGTCAATGTTGTGGGTAATACCGCATTTCCTAAAGATGAGCTGATCGGTCTTTTTGAACTGCAGAAAGCTGAGTGGTATCAGTTCTTCAGTTCTGCGGATAAATATTCCCGTGAAAAACTGTCGGGTGACCTTGAGCGTCTTAGGTCCTGGTACCTCGATCGAGGCTATATCAATTTTAATATTACATCTACTCAGGTTTCTATCAGCCCTGATAAGCAGAGTGTGTACATCACAGTTAACGTAGACGAGGGGGATAAATACACTGTCAGTGACGTTAAACTTGCAGGTGATCTGATTATTCCTGAAGACGAGGCCAGAAAGCTTCTACTGGCTCAGCCAGAACAGGTCTTCTCCCGTAAGCTGATTACTACGACGGAAGAAATTCTCAGCCGTCGCCTTGGTAACGAAGGTTATACCTTTGCGAATGTTACCGGTATTCCAAAACCGGATCATGACAATAAAACCGTCGAATTGACGTTCTTTGTTGATTCTGGCCGAAGGGCGTATGTACGACGTATTAATTTCTCTGGTAATACCAAAACGGATGATGAAGTATTGCGTCGTGAAATGCGTCAAATGGAAGGGGCTTCTGCAAGTACTCAGAAGATTGAACAGTCCAAAGTTCGTCTGGAAAGACTGGGTTATTTTAAAGAGGTTAATGTTGAGACGCCTCCTGTGCCGGGAACCAGTGATCAGATTGATGTCAATTACACGGTTGAAGAGCAGCCTTCTGGCAGTGTGACCGCCAGTATTGGTTATTCTCAGTCAGATGGTCTGTTATTGGGTGGTTCTGTCAGTCAGAGTAACTTCCTCGGGAGTGGTAACAAGGTTACCGTAGGGCTGAATAAGAGTGATGTAAGTCAGCTCTATAATTTCAGTTTTATGGATCCTTATTACACCATTGATGGTGTTTCCCGTGGTTTTGATGTTTATTACCGGACCTATGATTACAGTGATTCAGACATCTCCAGTTATGCTGCAGATACGTTTGGTGGGAATGTCCGGTTTGGCTACCCGTTATCTGAGACGCAATCCATTAATTTCAGTCTTGGCGTTGATGGAACGGAAATTACAACAGGGGCCGGTACTCCACAGGTAATCATGGACTACCTGACGGAAGAGGATACCAAGTTTACTAACATCAAAACATCGCTGGGCTGGTCGCAATCCGAGTTGAACCGAGGGCTATTGCCAACAGCGGGGTATTCTCAGAGCTTATCTCTGTCCGCAGCTATTCCGGGCTCGACGACCACTTTTTACAAGTTGGTATATAGAGGTCAGTACTTTCAGCCTATTACCCGCAGTTTGACAGCGCGTTTTGCTACCCGCCTGGGTTATGGTGGTGCTTATGGCAGTACCTCTGAAATGCCGTTTTTTGAGAATTTTTATGCGGGTGGTTTTGGGTCTGTCAGGGGTTATAAGGATAACTCTCTCGGGCCGAAAGCAGCGCAAAGAGATAATGCAGATGACTTTAACAGTATGGGGGGGGATGTTCTGGTTGAAGGAACGCTGGAAGTCTTATTCCCATTGCCATTTGTAAAAGATCAGCGATCATTGAGAACCAGTGTTTTCTTTGATTATGGTAATGTGTTTGATACCACCTGCAGTTCTCAGGTAGTGGATTGTTTCAAGCCGGATCTGAGTGAGCTCAAGTACAGTGCGGGTGTTGGTCTTACATGGATTACCCCGCTTGGCCCGCTGACTTTCAGTTTGGCTAAAGCTCTGAATGCTAAAGGTAAAGATGAGACACAGACTTTCCAGTTCTCATTGGGTACTCCATTCTAACTTTCGTATTGAAAGGCCCTCTTTTCAGGGGGCGTTTTACGTAATTAAAAGGTGCTATCAGGCACCTTTTCTTTATAATGTATCCCTTTACCGCTATCTTACCGTAGTTTTCCTCTAAGCGATTAAGCTTTGTCAAGCTGGCTACGGATACTGATAATTTCTCAGGAGATTTATTTTGAAATCGATCAGACTGGCATTCCTGGCATTGATTATGCTGGCTCCTCTGGCTAATGCTGCAACAACTGGCAGTAAAATTGGTGTGCTTGATACGGTGATGGTGTTGAGTGAATCCAATGCCGGAAAGCAATATGCCAAAAAGTCTGAAGCCAAGTTCAAGCCACAGTTGGTCGCTCTGCAGAAGCTTGAGGGTGATGTTCGTAATATGCAGGAAAAATTGCAGAAAGATGGTCCGACTCTGAGTGCAGAACAGTTGAAAGTGCGTCAGCTGGAGTTACAGCGCAAGTACGAAGACTGGCAACTTAAGGGGCGCCAGTATCAGACTGACAGAGCAGAGGCGGATAATGCTGAGCGTGAAAAGCTGCGTCCTAAACTGCAGACTGCCATCGATAAGGTTGTGAATGAATTGAAGCTGGACCTGGTAATTGATCGTCAGATGGCTATCTATGCCAGCCCAGGTATTGATATTACCCGTAAGGTCATCGAAAGCCTCAACCAGATGAAGTAATGAATCATGACTGATTTTTATACTTTGTCCGAGCTGGCTGAAAAGTGTGGGGCTCGAGTTCAGGGTAATGGCGATAAGCAGATTTCAGGGTTGAATACGCTTCAAAATGCCCAGCAGCATGAGCTAAGCTTTCTCGCCAATCCGGCCTACGCGAAATATCTGCAAACCACGCAAGCTGGGGCAGTAATTCTTAGCCCTGATGCGGCGCTTGGTTTTTCAGGAAATGCACTGATTCTTGATAATCCTTATCTGGCTTATGCAAGGCTCTCTTCTCTGTTTGACCCTGACATAGGGGGGAGTGAAGGTATTCATCCGAGTGCTGTTGTTAATGACTCCGCGATTGTTGACCCATCTGCGGCTATTGCTGCCAATGTCGTCATTGAAGCAGGTGTACAGATTGCCGCAGGCGTTCGTATCGATGCGGGTACAGTGGTTGGTCATGACTCTATTCTGGGTGCTGGTGTGCATCTTCATCGCAATGTCACCGTTTGTCATGGTGTAACCATTGGTGATCGGACCATTATTCACACAGGCGCAGTTATTGGCGGTGATGGTTTTGGTAATGCACTCTCTGATGGTCGCTGGCACAAAATAGCCCAGATTGGTGGTGTAGTGATCGGCAGCGATGTTGAAATAGGAAACAACACCTGTATCGACCGTGGTGCATTGGGTAATACGGAAATCCATAATGGTGTTCGTCTGGATAATCTGATTCAGATCGCTCACAATGTGGTCATTGGCGAAAACACTGCCATTGCGGCGGGCGTCGGTATTTCCGGAAGTACAAAGATTGGTAAAAATTGTACTATTGCCGGAGCTGCCGGTTTTGCTGGTCACCTGACTATTGCTGATGGTACGTTTATCAGTGGCATGGCCATGATTACACGCTCCATCACAAAGCCGGGTTCATATTCATCCGGCACTGGTTTTATGGAGAGTCGTGAGTGGCGCAAAAATGTTGTCCGCTTCCGGCAGCTGGATGATCTGGCCAGACGTGTGAAACAGTTGGAAAAACAGTGATTCTGAAGCTTCGCTGATATCCTCTGCCACTATCCGGTAAGAGACATTACAGGGTTTAGAAAAAGGCTGGTTATCCAGCCTTTTTCTGTTACAACGATGATTAGAGCTTATGGCGAATGAGACGAATTGAGGAAATTAAGGAGATCCTTCCCCACCGTTATCCTTTTCTACTGGTGGATCGGGTTCTTCATGTGGATATAGAGAACGGTACTATTGAGTGCCTAAAGAATGTATCCAGTAATGAGCCGCACTTTAATGGTCACTTCCCCCAGCATCCGGTCATGCCCGGGGTGTTAATTATTGAAGCGATGGCCCAGTCAGCCGGTATCCTTGGTTATCATATTCGCAAGACGGATGGCGACACAATTTACTATTTTGCCGGAGCTGATAAGGTACGTTTTCGTACGCCGGTTGTCCCAGGTGATCAGCTCATTCTCCGCTCAAGGCTGTTGGCGTTGAAGCGAGATATCTGGAAATTTGCCTGTGAAGCGGTAGTTGATGGTAATATTGTCTGCTCTGCAGAAGTTACGTGTGCAAGAAAGGAAATAAAATCTTGAGCGACACACTCTCCGTTACTGATTCTGAAGCTGCTAACACTGTAAAGGCAGGTATTCATCCAACTGCGAAGGTCCATCCCACGGCAATTATAGAGCTTGGAGCCTGCATTGGTGAGCATGTTGAAGTAGGGCCATGGACATATATTGGCTCAGATGTTGAGGTTGGGGCCGGTACCCATATTAACTCCCACGTTGTGCTTAAAGGTCCAACGATTATCGGAAAAAATAACCGTATTTTTCAGTTCTCCAGTGTTGGGGAAGAGTGCCAGGACAAAAAATACGCAGGTGAGCCGACTCGGCTGGTTATCGGTGACAATAATATTATTCGTGAAGGCTGTACGATCCACCGCGGTACCATTCAGGATCAGTGGCTGACGTCCATTGGCTGTAATAATCTGTTGATGGCTTATGTCCACGTGGCCCACGATTGTGTGATAGGCAACAACTGTATTATTGCTAACAATGTGGCGCTTGCTGGTCATGTTATCGTTGGTGATAGCGTGATACTTGGTGGCTACACAACTGTTCACCAGTTTTGTCGCATCGGCGATTATAGTATGAGTGCTGCTCATACGGCATTGTTCAAGGATGTTCCTGCATTCGTAATGTCCAGTGGTAACCCCGCTGAAGCTCATGGTATGAACTTTGAAGGTATGCGTCGTCGGGGATACAGTCCTGAACTGGTGAGTAAATTGCGACAGTGCTACAAAATTATTTACCGTCAGGGTTTAAGAACAGCTGAAGCCATTGACCGCCTTGAGAGTATGGAGTCGCTTCCGGAAATTCAGCTGCTGATTGACTCGTTGAAGTCATCGACCCGGGGCATTACCCGCTGATGCCTTCCCCTGACTTTTCATTAAAGGGTAGGGCATTGAATGTCGCTCTGGTTGCAGGTGAGGCCTCTGGCGATATTCTTGGGGCAGGCCTGATCAAGGAAATAAAGCGCCATTATCTTGATGCCACCTTCTATGGCATTGGTGGTCCGCTCATGCAGGCCGAGGGCTTTGTAAGCCTTTTTCCCATGGAACGATTGTCGGTCATGGGGCTTACCGAAGTGCTTGGCCGTTTGCGTGAGCTGCTGGGCATACGTAAACAATTGAGAGAGCGCTTGATTGCTGATCAGCCCGATGTGTTTATTGGTATCGATGCACCCGATTTTAATCTTGCCCTTGAGCGAAAATTAAAAGCTTATGGTATCCCTACGGTTCATTATGTCAGTCCTCAGGTCTGGGCCTGGAGGGAAGGACGCCTCAAAAAAATCAAGCACGCTGTTGATCATATACTGGCACTGTTGCCGTTTGAGGTGGGTTACTACCGTAATCATGATGTTGCTGTCACTTTTGTTGGCCATCCACTGGCTGATCAGATTGCCATGGAGCCGGATCAAGATGCAGCCAGACAAAAACTGGATTTGAGTGATGACGGTGGGCCGGTCATTGGTTTACTGCCGGGGAGTCGTAAAGCAGAAGTTACCAAACTGGGGCAGCTATTTCTGGATACCGCTCGCTTGTTGAGGAAGGATTTTCCTGATGCACAGTTTTTGATTCCCTGTGCTAATCAACGGCGAAAGCAGCAAATTTTACCCATTGTCAGTGAATACCCTGATCTTAACGTAACGGTATATGATGGACAGGCTCAGTCTGTGATGGCTGCATCCGATGCTATTTTAATTGCTTCAGGGACCGCAGTTCTTGAGGCAGCGTTGCATAAAAAACCACTGGTTGTCAGTTATAAAATGGCGCCTTTGAGCTATGCCATTATTAGCAGGATGGTTAAGGTAAAATATGTCGCTTTGCCGAACCTGCTGGCTGATAAAGCGCTGGTTCCTGAAATTCTTCAGGATGATGCTACTCCTGAGAATCTGCGAGATGCGATGAAGAAGGCCGTGGAGGATCAGGATTACCGGAGGTCTTTGCAGCTGTCGTTTACGGAAATACATCAACAGTTGAAGCAGAATGCCAGCAGATTGGCTTTTGAAGCGGTCATGTCGGTAATCCAGCAGGCGAAGAGCCAACAGCGGGCAAAGAGCTAATGAAGCAAAATCAATTTGACTGGTGCGATGTCAGTGAAGAAGGCGTGATTGTCGCAGGTGTTGATGAAGTTGGACGTGGACCTCTTTGTGGCCCTGTGATTGCTGCTGCGGTCATTCTCGATCCTGCCCGGCCCATTAAAGGGCTCAATGATTCAAAGAAACTCTCTGAAAAAAAACGAGAAGAGCTATTTGATATCATTTGTAATAATGCCCTGGCATGGTCGTTGGGCAGGGCGGATGTTGCTGAAATCGATGAACTGAACATTCTTCATGCAACGATGCTGGCGATGCAGCGTGCTGTTCAGGGCTTATCAGTAAAACCGGAACTGGCATACATTGATGGTAATCGGTGTCCAACGCTTTCCTGTAGGGCTGAAGCAATTGTAAAGGGAGATAGCCGTGTTCTTGAGATTGCGGCAGCTTCTATCATTGCCAAAGTGACCCGCGACCGTGAAATGCAGGTGATGGACAGGGAATGGCCCGGATACGGTATTGCGGGGCATAAAGGTTATCCGACAAAGGTACACCTGGAAGCGTTAAGAAAATTAGGGCCGGCGCCCGTGCATCGTCGTTCCTTTAAGCCTGTCAAAGAACTGCTTGTCGTGCCATAGAGGCTTATTGGCTTACAAGTTATGAAGATATTGTGAGCTGTTGCGGTATCCGGAGTGATTTTTGCTGAGATCAGGGGTGGTTATACCATAGTTGGAAAAGGTAATTGGTCTAATTCTGGCTAAACTCTGTTTTGCTTACAGACCATTTGGAGAAAGCTCGTACTCTGTAGAGAGCTTATATCGTGCCCGGTATCTGTTTATCATAGGAAATGTTGGGGTTATTCATCACTGATACGCTTATCATTTGCTCGAATATCCTTTTTTAATGCTATTTCGGAGCAGGGTTCGCGATATAAGATATTACCAGTAGTAATCGTTGTTCCAGTTGCTGGGGCTGATTGAAGATTCCATGTCACCTGCATGCTCTAGTGCATCGTTTCAATGAGATTGATGCGTGCAAGGCAATACCTCAAACCGTCAGGCATGATACTGATTTTTTCTGAACCATGCCTATTAAGTACCGCGTCCTGCTCTCTCTCATAGAACAGCAAACTCTCAAACAGGTCGTCCATGTAGATAATGTCGCAAGGCATAAACGTATACATGCTCAAATCCTTCCTGCACTGGATGAGAATGGCCCTGCTTTAAGCGAGGCAGTCGCTGCAAATGTCTGTGCTGTTTCTATACCAACCATACAGAGAGTGCGCAAACGCTGTGTTGAAGAAGGCCTGGATATTGCCATTGAAAGCATATTCAGTCGTAAGGGGCGCCGCAGAAGTCTTAATGGTGAACAGCATGCCCATCTGGTGGCCCTGACTTGTTCCAAACCACCAGAGAGCATTTGTCACTGGACTATGAAGCTGCTCGCCGACAAGCTGATTGAGCTTGAAGTGGTTGAAACCGTTTCGGCAGCTACTATTTCCAGAGAGCTAAAAAAATCAGATAAAACCCTGGCAGAAACGTGAGTGGTGTATTTCTCCAAAAGCCAATGCTGAATTTGTATGCGCCATGGAAGACTCCGGGAATGTTTCTCATAACCGAGGTGCTCCTCAAGTTCTCCGTTCAGAGCGATTCCAATAACCACCTTGGAAAGCATCCGCCGGAAGTCATTAAGATCACTCTCGGACTTGATGGATTTGGCTACTTCTTTTGCAAAAGCTTCAAGTTGTTTGGTGTTCATGTTTGCCTGCCTCAACCCTGTTGGGTTTTATGGTAGGCAGAAACACAGTTTTATCTACAGTCTCGTTCGTAATGGCGCTTCCTGGGTTACTGATCGGATGATGTTAATGTTAAGAGCTTGTGTATTTTCTTCGAGCTTGGGAATCCTTTCATGTCCCCACTCAGATGCTCGAGTGGTCATCATTAACCGATTTGGAAACCATGCTGTTCACTGGTGTGGTCTTGGAAACAGCTCCCCGCCTGGCCCTGCCACTCCGCCGACGTTTGCGTAATGACCCGAGGTAATGATCCTATTGGGCATTGCCACGATGTTGGAAATAGGTCTGTCCCTATAGCCCGAGCCTGCCACTCCGCCGACGTATCCATTGACCAGGCCCTGGGTAGAGATTATCGGGCTTCTCATCGCTGTTTGTGGCCTGGTGTTAAGCTGTATGGTCGGATTCTGTTGGGGTGTAATTGCTCTTTCGCTGATATTTGTCCTACATATAGGGCAGGTTTCGCTTTTGTTTAGCCACGGCAATAGGCAGTCTTCGTCAAACTTATGTCCGCATTTTGTGGTCATAACTATAACTTCACGCCCTGCAAAGGATGCCAGGCAAATAGAGCAATTATCTTCCTATTCCTGTTCCTGTTCCTGTTCCTGTTCCTGTAACTGTGTATTTTGGGTGATAAGGGGAGTGGTTCCTTGCATATCATTACTTCCTTACGATGGTTATTTCAAATAGACATATTTGAACCTCATAAAGTTCCATCCTGAGCTTGTCAAAGGATGGTGCCACCGCAATTCGATGGGCTTAGTGCGAACGGAGTGTGGAAATGTCAATCTCATTGAAACGATGTGTCAGGTTATATCCTTTTGATATCAAGGGGTTTTAGTTTGGATGGTAATTGCTGGTGTGTGGTTTTATTGGTCTCCTGAAAGGTTAAAAACACCAGCTCTAGCCGGTGGTTGTTGACTAGCCTGTCTTCACAATTAATTGAAGCAGAGCTGAGTATGCATTAGAAAGGTGCGAATAAGTCCATCCTCACCTTCAGTAACCCTTGGTATTACTGACGCTGTTTTTGGAAAAAAGTACTTATTCGCAGTTCCCTAAGAGCTGAATGATTGGCAGTTGTTCTCAAACAGGAGTCGATTTATGACTGCTGTTGGTTGCCATTTTAGATCCTGGCATGTGGTATTGATATGAAGAGAAAAGTGTTAGGCTTGATAAAATTACATCTTTTCTTTTACTGATTGAGCTAATCAATTCGAAAAATTCTCCATTTAATAGTTGATCAAGGCTATCAGATTTTTTTGCGATGTTTTTCGTTAGGTTTTTATCAAGTGTTTCCTTTAAATGATCAGGTCTGAAAAATATATAACCATCTTTGGTGTTGGTTATTCCCAGTTTAATCGACGTCATGTTTGGTGATGTGGGATTTTCGTTAATTGAAACTATTACTGTTGGAAATAATCTTGATGCATCAATTTCGCTATCCCACGGAGTATCTAGGTAACTCATGGCGATGCCTTGTGAGCATTGTAGAGTTATTCCTATCTCATGTTTTATTTGTTCAATGTTAACTGCGGAGTTTCTTATGGGTATTTCCTTTCCTTTATTTGATGTTAGAATGTTAGTAATTCGATCGAGCGTTTCAATACATCGTCGTTCGATGGTTATAGTTTCGCTATGATCTGCATATGCTCTCTTATCCTCTCCTGAACAACGATAATCTAATTTCTGAAGTTGAACGCAACGCTCAAAGTCGTCAAGCGAGAAACCTAAGGCTAGAAAACTGTCTATTGCACTATCAATGATATTGACTGGGTTTTTAGAAAGCTGATTATGTGATCTGGATAATAACTTGTCCCATTTCAAATTAGGGCGTGCTGATTTTGATTCTTCATGACTTATACGATTCCTTAGATTATTATCTGAATGATGATGAGCCAAGGTTTCTCTTGGATATAATTTCCCAGGTAAGAGGGCTTGGGTATTTAAATTACCATGACTTGTATGAGTGGGGATAGCTCCATAAGACCATTGTGATAGTGATATGTGGCTTGGTAATACAGAAGCTTGAGTCTCAGATGCGTTTATGTGGTGTAGATGGGGGGTTGATACATGATGAGTCATGTAGGTTGCACCAAGAGGGGAGGGGGGGAAATTTACTTGGCTGTTTATTTTATAAAGATTAGTATCTGATACAGCTCGTTTATGGATTTGTTTTTCAAAAGGAGGGCTTGAACTGGTCTTCTTTTCCGGTTTAAGTGTCAGTTGATTGGCAGCCTCTTTAAGTCTCCTACCAAGGGCTCTGATAGGATTTTTACTTCTATTGTGATTGTTTTGGTATTTGTCTGTCTCTGATGAGTATGCATAAGTAGCTCTTGGGTGGGTGGTGATGTTTTTGTCCATGATCTTTTCTCTTCTCAGCTTTAGAGCTTAGGTATTACGGACGTTTGAGAAGTTTATTTCTGAAATTAATAAAGCATTTCCAGTGTAACTTCTGAACTGGCCAATTCTCTTATATTACCGACTCTACAAGCAGTCTATGCTGCTCTGGGTTTCGAGCTTAATGTTCG
>OODV01000439.1 GCA_900299555.1 uncultured Endozoicomonas sp. | reverse complement strand
AGCCGTGCTGCAAAAAAGGATGACGGTATCCGGCACGACGGCGGTGATGTACCTGACACCGGAAGAGACCAATGAGCTGACCCCCTACCGCTATGAGTTTGATGTCCAGGTCACCACGCCGGATGGTCAGGCGGTATCCACGGTGGCCATCGGAACGGTTGTCGTTCAGGCAGGCGTCACCCACGCATTGAGATAGGAGCCCGCGATGGCCAACGAGACGACCGTGGTCGCCACCCTTGGAAACGGCGTGGCCGTGGTGGCTGCCCAGCAGCAGAGCATTGCCGAAGACCGGCAGGCGATCGAGGGAGCCCTGGCCACGGGGTTGCCACAGATTGAAGAGGCTGTGGGGCGTGCCGATGCCCTGTCCAGCTCGCTGTGGGCGATGACCACGGAAAACCGGCAGCTCAACAGCGACATCACCCAGCACCATGGCGATCTCCAACGCTGGCACGATGCCCATGAGGCCGACAAGTTGCAACTGACCGCCATGAAAAACGAGATGGAGGTATTGCATGACTCGGTGGCAGACCTGGTGAACCAGAGCCCTGCTGCCAATGTTAATGGCGGTTATTTCTGACCGCTTTCTTTCAATACCCAAAGGATTTGGAGTTACTACGCGGCGGCAAGCGAGCGAAGCCTTGGGAGCATAGAAATACTATGTGACCAGGGAGAGTGAATGCAGCCAACAAAGTAGCAACTTCAAAGGCGACGGGTATAAACCGTCATAGATAGACAGGAGCGTCAACCATGGCGAACACCATTCAGATCAAACGCAGTGCCATTACCAACACCCCGGCCAGCCTGGCGGAAGGGGAGCTGGCCTACTCGGAAGCCTCCGGGTATCTGTTTATCGGTGAAACCGATGGCTCCGTGACCGCCGTTGGCGGTGAAACGGTGGTCACCAAACTGGCCGGGATCGACGATAACGCCAATAACTACAGCCTGCCCACGGCCTCTGGAGCGACCCTGGGTGGTATCAAGGTCGGGACCGGTCTGGCCATTGATGGCAGCGGCGTGTTGACCGCTACCGGTTCCGGCGGATTGAATGAGGCGCAAGTGGATGCACGGGTTCAGCTGGGTGTGGATGCCATTGTGGCCGGAGCCCCGGCGGCGCTGGATACCCTGAACGAACTGGCGGCGGCACTGGGGGATGACCCCGACACCATCAGCAACCTGACCACCCAGATCGGCACCAAACTGGCCAAATCCTCCAACCTGGCGGATCTGACCAACGCCGCCACTGCCCGGAGTAATCTGGGGCTGGACAGCATGGCGCTTCAGTCTGCGGCCAGTGTCACCATTACCGGTGGTTCGGTGAACGGTGTGGTTCTGGATGGCGGCACCTTCTGATCCGGCAGCAACCAGAGGAATGGGCCTGTGTCCAACACCATCAAACTGAAAAGCTCGGCGACACCCGGCAAGGTCCCGCTGTCGTCTGATCTGGCCTCAGGGGAGGTGGCGATCAATACCGCCGATGGCAAGTTGTTCGCACTGGTGGGTGGGGTGGTGACCTCATTAACCGCGCCACCGGATCATATTCACACCATTGCTTCGGTAGAGAGCCTTCAGGACATTATTACCGATCTGACCGCACGGATAGAGGCATTGGAGAGCCAGGGCAATAAGGCAGAGGAAGAGGATATGAAACTGCTCAGTACGGTATCACAGTCGGGTGTTTCAGAAATGGTGCTGGACATCGGATTTGATGATGCCCTTTATGGCGGGTATCAGCTGGTCATTAATAACCTGGGTATTGATGACAACGGTGACTACCGGGAGAAAAAACTGGGCATGGCCTTTAAGCAGTCCGATGGCTCCTGGGTAACGGGGTACGGCTGGGCCAATACCTCGGTGATCAAGAGTGACGGGTATACGCTGTCGGGTGGCCAATACTCCGGTTATGCTCTGGTGAATGGTGAGATGGAGTCGGTATTTCTGTCTGGGACGATGACGGTCTCCGTGAACCCCAATGGTAAAGGCTCCTTCACCGCGCATCTGGACAGTGGCAACGGTGACCAGTACATCACGGCAACCCTGTCGGCACCGGTGAGTGGCTCGATCACGGGCATCAAGTTCTACGCGGAAGCCATGAACCAGAACAAACTGGTGGGCACCGTTTCGGTGTACGGCCTGAAAAAATAACCCACCATGAAACTCGACATCACTTCCTTTACCGGCGAAGTCCCCTGGCTGGACAGTCATCTGCTAGAAGATACCCAGGCGGAGGCTGCCATTGATTGTCGTTTAACCAATGGCAGCCTGAGAGCCTACTATCACCCCGCCGATGAAAAGACTCTGACCGATACTCCGCAAACCATCTATCTCTATCGCAACGAAGGTGAACGGTACTGGTTTGACTGGACTACGGACGTGGACGTGATCCGTTCTCCCGTGGCGGACGATCCCAACAACCGGGTTTACTACACCGGCACGGTCAAAGGTCCCCGCTACACCGATAATGGTCTGGCATTGAGTGGTGGCAGTAACTATCCGGTTAATGACCATCAACTGGGGATGCCGGAGCCGGATGTGGCACCCGTGGTGACTCTCAGTGGTACACTGCTGGAAGATGCCCGGGCAGTGGATGCCGAAACCCGCTTCTATACCTACACCTGGGTGGATGAGAACGGCCGAGAAGGGCCGCCATCGCTGCCCTCTGCTGAGATTGTGGTGAAGCCCGGTGAAACCGTGGACATTACCGTGGGAGCCGGTCCCGGCGCGGTGGACCTGAATATCACCCATTACCGGATTTACACCAGTACGCAGGTGGGCGTGTATCAGCTCTGTACCCAGATAAACAACAATGGTTCGGTGGTCACCGATACCCCGGTGGGCGTCACCAGCGTGGTGGATCAAACCCCCTGGGATCAGCGGGGCGGCATCCTGAAAACCATCGGCTGGATCGCGCCACCCAATGACCTGCAAGGCATGGTGGTGCTGCCCGGTGGTGTTGCCGTTGGATTCTCCGGCAAGGAGCTGATGTTCAGCGAGCCTTACCATTTATACGCATGGCCAGCGGCTTACCGGCTGGCGGTGGAGTACGACATCCAGTTACTGGCGGTAGCGGCCAACAGTGTGATCATTGTCACTGACGGTTATCCCTATGTGGCCTTTGGTACCGAGCCCAGTGCCATGACCCTGGAACGGCTGGATACGGCCCATGCCTGCATCAGCAAACGCAGTATGGTAGATATGGGGGATATGGCATTGTATGCCTCACCGGACGGATTGGTACGAATTGCTGGTGGTCGGGCTGACCTGATGACCCGCAATATCATCAATCCGGAAGACTGGCGGGAACGTTTTAAGCCCAATACCATCCATGCCTGTTTTCACGATGGTCGCTACTTTGGTTTTTATGGTGACTCATTAGAAGGCGGTGGCTTTATCTTCAGCCCTGACAGCGGCACCTTTACCGAGCTCGGTACTTACGCCGATGCCTGTTACCGTGACCTTCAGGATGACACACTCTATCTGGCCATTGGTGACACCATCAAAGCGTGGGACAAAGGCTCAGAGCTGATGCCTTATCGCTGGCGAAGCAAAGTCTTTCAAGGAAAGCCTGCCCTGTTCAGTTCGGCAAGGATCATGGCGGACAGCTACACCGACCTGGTGTTTCGGGTATTCCGTGATGAGCAGCAGGTACTGGAACTGCCAGTGACTTCGGACAGAGGCTTCAGGC
>OODV01000306.1 GCA_900299555.1 uncultured Endozoicomonas sp. | reverse complement strand
GACGGTTTGAGGTATTGCCTTGTCACGTATCAATCTCATTGAAACGATGTACTAGTACATCATTTCATTAGCTTTGACGGGGTCCGTTCATCCTGAGCTTGTTGAAGGATGGTGCCACCGCACTTCGACGGACTCAGTGCGAACGGAGTGTGGAAACGTCAATCTCATTGAAACGATGTACTAGTCGGTGTATTGCCTTTCCATTAAACCAGAAGAATAACAATGATGATGACTTTATATGATCTGGCTGGCCAGAATGATGCGTTACGCTTTAGCCCATACTGCTGGCGGGTAAAGATGGCGCTAGCCCATAAGGGGCTTACTGTTGATTGTAAACCCTGGCGGTTTATCGAAAAAGATCAGATTGCTTTCAGCAACCAAAAGAAAGTGCCGGTGCTGGTGGATGGTGATCAGGTTATTAATGACTCCTGGACCATACTGAATTATCTGGATACAGCATACAGTGACAAACCACCATTGTTTATCGATGAAGTCGCAAAGCAGTCTGCCTATAACCTGAAGCTCTGGGTGGAGAAAACAGTTCAGGTGCCTTTATTTAAAATTCTGATTATGGATATCTTCAACTGTATCCATGAAAAAGATAAGGACTGGTTCCGTACTTCCAGAGAACAGCGCCTTGGCATGACCCTCGAGTCATTTTCAGATTCATCCGATGAAGCTATTCAGGCTTTTCGGGAGTTGCTGGAGCCGATACGTAAGACCTTTGAATGGCAGCCTTAAATGGGGGGAGACCAGCCTGGCGGTGCAGACTACCTGCTGTTTGGAACATTCCAATGGGCGAATTGCTCCTCGTCACTCCAGCTGTTGGCAGACGATGATCCTGTCCAGATGTGGTGCCAGAGAATGTTGGCACTATTCAGTCATCTGGCAGGAAAGGCTCCCCGTGCGGATCAATTTAGCCCGGAGGTACTTTAATCAGGAAGACAGCTCCTGATGGTTTCTGAAGAGATCCAGATCTATCGGGTTAGCCAGAGGAGCGGTATTTTTCCTGACTTTTGTTCCAGGCTTAGGCCTTCCATACTTAAGTAGCTAACCATATGAAATCATATATTTCTGCTGCCTTGTGCAGGCACTCCTTGCAACTTGCTCCTGCGTTGCCCTAACACCTGCATCCATGCAGGTGTGCTTCGTTACAACTTAGGTCATATAGCTATGACTATGCTCCCTCTGTTGTGCCCCGCATAGTACCTACCCCAGTAATCAGAAATATTCGGTTCCATATGGCCAGCTACTTACCCCGTCTGATAGTTTTCAAAGGTACACCCCTTGTCGTCATAAACCCCCGTAATGCCAGCTACATCTCTGGAACGTGATCAGGAACGATCAATTTCCCGGCTGTTTTAGCTTGAATTTCTTCAATGCTTACGCCTGGTGCACGCTCTGTTAGATGGAATGCTCCATCAGCAACGCTCAATACTGCCAAGTCAGTAATGATACGCGTAATACAATTCACTCCTGTTAGCGGCAGCGTGCAGTTTGCCAAGAGCTTTGAGTTACCGTGCTTGTCAGCGTGGGTCATGGTAACGATAATGTTTTTCGCGCCAGCCACTAAATCCATAGCCCCCCCCATACCTTTTACCAGTTTATTCGGGATCATCCAGGACGCGATGTTGCCGTGAACATCGACTTCAAATGCGCCCAAAACGGTAAAGTCAACGTGACCACCGCGGATCATGGCGAAGCTTTCGGCTGAGTTAAAGATGGATGCGCCAGTTATTGCAGTGACGGTCTCTTTGCCAGCATTGATCATGTCAGCATCAACTTCTTCTTCAGTCGGATACGGGCCCATGCCCAGTAAGCCGTTTTCTGATTGCAGCATTACAGCAATGTTGTCTGGAACGTAGTTAGCCGCAAGTGTAGGAATACCAATACCCAAATTAACATAATCACCATCTTTGAATTCTCTGGCGACGCGCATTGCGATTTGATCTCGAGTAAGTGCCATTTTGCATGCCTCCTATTTCGCTAATACACGACGCTCGATGCGTTTTTCAAAGTTGCCTTGGATTACGCGATTAACGTAAATACCCGGTGTATGGATTTGAGACGGCTCAAGCTCGCCAGGATCTACGATCTCTTCGGCTTCTACTACAGTGATTTTGCCCGCTGTTGCTGCCATAGGATTAAAGTTTTGTGCAGTGTGACGGTAAATGCAGTTTCCATAGCGGTCGGCTTTCCATGCTCGTACTATGGCAAAATCGCCACTAATGGCTTCTTCCAGAATGTATGGACGACCATTAAACTCTTTAACTTCTTTGCCTTCGCCCACTGGGGTGCCATAGCCGGTTGCAGTGTAAAATGCTGGGATTCCTGCACCTGCTGCACGCATTTTTTCTGCTAACGTACCTTGAGGTGTTAATTCAACTTCAAGCTCACCGCTTAATAGTTGTTGTTCAAATAAGGCATTTTCACCAACATAAGAAGACACCATCTTTTTTATCTGCTTGTCTTCTAACAAAATGCCTAAGCCAAAATCATCTACTCCACAGTTGTTTGATACAAAAGTTAACTTCTTAGTACCCATTCGTTTAATTTCTGCAATCAATCCCTCAGGTATACCGCACAGGCCAAAGCCTCCGGCAATCACTGTCATTCCATCTGACAGCCCCTTCATCGCTTCTTCATAACTCCGGACAACTTTATCAAATCCTGACATTAGCATTCTCTTTAGTTCGTTAAAGTAGCAACAGTATTAGTATTGAGTATCTTGAGCCTGAAGTGAAATTGATTTAAGGACTAAATTGATAATACCGATTTTTAAATGGTTGTTTATGCTCGTGATCTTAAAAATGAACAGAGAGTCGTTCAGTTCAATGGGAAAGTTAATTACCATTGGGGAGGTTACATTAAATTGTACCCTGAAGAGTTCTGAAAGCAGTTGCCAGAAGGCTGGGCGATCTTCGATGCTCCACCGGTAAAGGTCCGAATAATTCTCCAGTGGCAAACCTGTGACTTCTTTAACGCGGTTGATGAATGCCTGAAGATTGGATGATGTTATTGTTTTTTGATCCGGTATCCACAGTGCTGACATAAGCCTTCTCTTCTGGATGCTCTTCTGGAGAGCCTTCTTGATTGGTGAGTTGCAGTTCACCCCGAAGGGTGAATCAAACTGCTTAATGCAAACCCAGCGTTTGATCTTGAGGGTATGCCCAGTTGGTCACAAATGAATGTAGCTGCTTTTAGCAGTTCCTCCATATTTACCCCGGTTTTTATTCCCATCCCGTGCAGCATATAGACCACATCTTCTGTGGCCAGGTTGCCTGATGCTCCGGGGGCATAAGGGCATCCTCCCAGGCCGGCAACAGAGCTATCAATGACTGCAAGTCCTTCTTCGAGCAGTGCAAAAACATTGGCAAGCGCCTGTCCATAGGTATTGTGAAAGTGGGCAGCCAGTGATGAGATGGGAATCGTTCTGGAAGTGTGTTCCAGAACCTTTTTGGCTTTGAGGGGCGTACCGACGCCGATGGTGTCTCCGAGGGAAATTTCATAACAGCCCATCTGCCAGAGTTGCCCGGCAACCTCTGCAACAGCGGCAGGGTGGATATCACCATCATAGGGACAGCCCATGACACAGGAGACATAGCCTCTGACTTTCAAACCGTGTTTTTCTGCGGCTTCCATAACAGGATAAAAACGCTGCAGGCTTTCGGCGATTGAGCAGTTGATGTTTTTCTGACTGAACCCTTCTGAGGCGGAAGCAAATACGGCCACTTCATCTGCGCCAGCGGTCAGAGCCGCCTCAAAACCTTTAAGGTTTGGGGTCAGGGCACCATAGGTGACTCCTGGTTGTCGATGAAGCAGGCTGAAGACTTTATGGGACTCTGCCATTTGAGGAACCGCGTTGGGCGACACAAAGCTACCCGCTTCAATACGCTGCAGGCCGGTTCTGGCAAGATGGTTGATCAGCTCTGAGCGAATCTCAGCAGAGAGTATCTCCGGCTGATTCTGCAGCCCGTCTCTGGCCCCCATCTCAACCAGCGTGACCCTGTCTGGCAGTCGCTGTGAATTGGTTGTGTCACTGGACATCCTTTTGCTCCACTTTTCTTGTTTTTATGGCTTATTCGGTGAACGTCAGTAATGGAGAACCTGCGGCAACCTGGTCACCTTCCTTATAAAGTATTCGCTCAACGGTTCCGGGCTCTTTTGCTGTGATGCAGTGTTCCATCTTCATGGCTTCCATCATCAGAAGTGGGGTTCCCTGCTCCACAGACTGACCCTCGTTTACCATCACGCAGGTGATTGAGCCGCTCATGGGGGCATGAGGGACATTATCCTGCTCTTCTTCATGTTCCATGGGATGACCAGGAAGTGCAACTTCATGGCTGATATCCGGAAGAATGACTTTCAGTCTTTCTCCGGGGAGAGGGATCACTCTGCAACTCAGCGTGTTATCAGAAGGTGAACCGCTTTTAGTATGGTCAGTAATGGTGATTCCCAGTGAGCAGGACATGCCCTGTGGCTCTGCCTGCCAGTCTGCAGTGACAAGCAAGCCTTGTTCAGCAAACGAGAGCTGGTAGCCAGCCTTTTGTCTGCTAACTCGAATTTGCCAGCTCTGATCATCAAGGTAGAGCTGTATCAGGGACTCCACATGTAAGTTCGAGTCAGGTTGCTGCTGAAATAAATTATCGTTAACCGGTTTTTGGGCTGCCCGTGTTTCAAACTGATATATAGCTGCAACGGCTAATAGCTGGTGCCGCTGCTCCATTGATACTGGGGGGAATGGGTGATGATCAATAAAGTCTGTGCAGAATTGGGCTTCAATAAACTCAGGAGTTGCCAGCAGATGGGCCAGGAAATCCCGGTTATCGCAGATCCCCGCCTGATAATACTGGGCCAGCGCCGTCTGCAGCTGCTCTATTGCTGCTTTTCGACTGGAGCCTCTGGCAATAATTTTTGCCATCATGGGATCATACCAGGCGGTGATGCTGTCACCGGCCTGAATTCCGGTATCAATACGCAGGTTACCGTGGGTTTCTGGCCATTCCAGGGCAAGAATACGTCCAGAGGTGGGCAGAAAATCCTGTCTTGTATTTTCTGCATATAACCGGGCTTCAATCGCATGGCCATGGCAGTGTAACGACTCCTGGTCCAATGGGAGAGGCTCTCCAGACGCTACTTTTAACTGCCATTCAACCAGATCAAGATCAGTGACCATCTCTGTTACCGGATGTTCAACCTGAAGTCGGGTGTTCATCTCCATAAAGTAGAATTGATCACCATCCAGCAGAAACTCTACGGTACCAGCCCCTTGATAACCGATGGCTTTTCCAGCGGCTACTGCAGCATTACCCATGGCTTCGCGCAGTTCTGGAGTCAGTCCGGGAGCCGGCGATTCTTCGATCACTTTTTGATGTCGGCGCTGCAGTGAGCAGTCTCTGTCAAACAGGAAAACACCGTTTTCATGTTGATCGAAGAAAATCTGAACTTCGACATGCCGCGCTTTCGTGACAAAACGTTCAAGGAGCAGTTTGTCATTGCCGAAGGCTTTTTCTGCTTCACGCCTTGCGGACTCCAGTTGTTGTTTCAAGTTCTCTGAACTGTCGACAACACGCATCCCTTTACCACCACCACCAAAAGCAGCCTTAATCAGCAGGGGATAACCAATGTGCTCGGCTTCAGCCATCAGACTTTCGTTACTCTGGTTATCGCCGTGGTATCCGGGAACCAGAGGTACCCCGGCCTCTGCCATGATTTTTTTGGCTTCACTTTTCGACCCCATGGCATCGATTGCCGAAGCAGGAGGGCCTACGAAGATAATGTTTTTTTGCTGGCAGGCTTTGGCAAAGCCTGCATTTTCTGACAGGAAGCCATAGCCCGGGTGAATGGCATCCGCCTTTTCCTGTTCTGCAATGGATAATATTTTTTCAATATTTAGATAACTCTCCAGAGCAGGGCACAGGCCAGCATAGACAGCTTTCGTGGCCATCGTCGTATGGAGGGCCCGATGATCTGCATCGGAATAGAGGGCAATGGTTTCAACGCCCATGGCATGGGCAGTTTTGATAATACGGCAGGCGATTTCCCCACGGTTGGCAATCAGCAGGCGTTTAATCATGGTGTTGCTCCCCTGTTGATGGCTTTTTATCCGCTGATGACTCTCTCCAGCCGGGCGCTCGTTTTTCCAGAAAGGCGCTCAAACCTTCCTGACCTTCCGGTGACGTGCGAATGCTGGCGATTCGGTCACAGGTCAGGTCAATCAGGTTTTCATCAATCGGCTGATTACTGACGTCATCGATTAGTTGTTTAGCCTCTGCCATGGCAACCGGTGCGTTCTGGAGGATTTGATGACAAAGTGCTTCAACCGTTGACGATAAGTCTTGCTCTTTACACCGTTCATGAATCAGGTTCAGGCGAAGTGCCTGTTTGGATGAGATGGTTTCGGCACTGAGAAAATAGCGTCTTGCCTGGCGGACTCCCATAGCTCGAACAACGTAAGGACTGATTACCGCGGGAATGAGCCCAAGTTTGACTTCGCTCAGGCAGAACTTTGCGGATTTACTGGCGATGGCAATATCACAGGCGGAGATCAATCCCAGGGCACCACCAAACGCAGCTCCCTGAATCACGGCTATTGTTGAGGCAGGAAACTGGTCCAGCCGTTGAATCAATCTGGCCAGTTGCTGGGCATCCTGATGGTTTTCTGCTTTGCTCAGTGCTTTTGACTGTTTCATCCAGTTGAGGTCAGCACCGGTACAGAAATGTTTCCCATTGGCCTTGAGTATCAGAAGGCGTGTGGGTGTCTGCTCAATCTGATCAAAAGCCTGATGCATTTCAGCAATCAGTGCTTTATTCATTGCGTTACCGGTTTCAGGCCGATTGAGACAGAGTGTAGCGATCTTGCTGGATTGCCCACTGAGTGTTTCTATATCTAGTATCAGGTTTTTGTAGTTCATTGTGATGAGTACTCTTCAGACTTACATCCTGAATATGCCAAAGCGGGTGTCTTCAATGGGCGCATTCATTGCCGCGGAAAGACCAAGCCCAAGGACATTACGGGTATCAGCAGGGTCAATCACACCATCATCCCAGAGTCGTGCACTGGCATAGTAAGGGTTGCCCTGATGGTCGTAGTTCTCAAGAATGGGCTGACGAATGGCCTGGGCTTCCTCTTCACTTAATGCCTGACCCTGCTTTTCCATAGCGTCACGTTTGACCTGAACCAGTACGTTGGCAGCCTGTTCTGCACCCATCACGGAAATACGCGCATTTGGCCAGCTCCAGAGAAATCGGGGATCATAAGCTCTTCCGCACATGCCATAATTACCGGCACCAAAACTGCCGCCGATAATCACCGTGAATTTGGGAACTCTGGCACAGGCAACGGCGTTGACCATTTTGGCGCCATGACGGGCTATCCCCCCGGACTCTGCCTGAGATCCCACCATATAACCGGTGGTATTCTGGAGAAATACCAGTGGTATTTTGCGCTGACAGCACAGTTCAATGAAGTGCGCACCTTTCTGGGCGGATTCTGAAAAGAGAATACCGTTGTTGGCAAGAATCCCGACTGGATGTCCATGAATACGGGCAAAGCCACACACCAGCGTTTCACCAAACAGTGCCTTGAACTCATCAAAATCGGAACCATCAACAATGCGGGCTATCACTTCCCTGACGTCATAAGGTTGTCTCAAGTCCGAAGGAACAACCCCATAGAGCTCTCTGATGTCATACAGTGGCTCAACACCTGGCTGATGATCGTACAGGCCTTTCTTAACGGAGTTGAGTCGGGATACCGATTGTCGAATCAGGTTGATGGCATGGGCATCATCATTGGCATAATGGTCTGCAACGCCAGACTTACGACAATGAACGTCCGCACCACCCAGAGCTTCCGCGGTAATCTCTTCACCAGTGGCCGCTTTAACCAGGGGAGGGCCGGCAAGGAAAATGGTGCCCTGACGCCGGACAATAATGCTTTCATCGGCCATTGCCGGGACATAGGCGCCGCCGGCGGTGCAGGACCCCATCACCGCGGCAATCTGTGGAATGCCCCTGGCGGACATATTGGCTTGATTAAAGAAAATTCGGCCAAAGTGCTCCCGATCAGGAAACACTTCATCCTGCCTGGGCAAGTTGGCGCCACCGGAGTCCACCAAGTAGATACAGGGAAGTTGATTCTGCTCTGCAATGGTCTGGGCTCTTAAATGTTTTTTAACGGTGAGCGGAAAATAGCTCCCACCTTTAACCGTGGCATCGTTAGCGACAATCATGCACTCGCGACCTGAAACCTGACCAACGCCGGCAACTACGCCTGCACAGGGTACTTCTTCGTTATAAACGTTGTCTGCCGCAAATAATCCGACTTCCAGAAAGGGGGAGCCGGGGTCCAGCAACATGGCAATTCTATCTCTGGCCAGAAGCGTCCCTTTGCTGATGTGCTTTTCGCGGGCTTTTTCAGGACCTCCCTGTTTCAGGTGCTCAGACTTCTGCTGCAGCTCATCAACCAGTGCCTGCATTTGACGACGGTTGTCATTAAATTCTGCACTGTCTATGGCTATTTTTGTGGTAAGTGCAACCATGACCAGCTCCCCTTGGTTTAATGTCCTGTTTCCTGGAACAGCTCCCGACCGATCAGCATACGACGGATTTCAGACGTGCCGGCACCAATCTCATACAGTTTTGCGTCTCTTAAAAGGCGTCCGGTTGGGTAGTCATTGATATAGCCATTGCCGCCGAGTATCTGAATGGCATCCAGTGCCAGAGCGGTGGCTCTTTCGGCGCAGTAAAGAATGACGCCTGCCGCATCCTTACGGGTTGTTTCACCACGGTCACAGGCTGCTGCAACGGCATAGAGGTAGGCTTTGCAGGCATTCATCTGGGTGTACATATCGGCAACCTTACCCTGGATCAGCTGAAACTCCCCGATGGGCTGACCAAACTGCTTACGGTCGTGAATGTAGGGCAGAACCACATCCACACAGGTCTGCATGATCCCGGTAGGGCCCCCTGACAGAACCACCCGCTCATAGTCCAGTCCACTCATCAGAACTTCAACACCGCCATTCAGGTTGCCCAGAATGTTTTCTGCCGGTACTTCACAGTCCTCAAAGACCAGTTCGCAGGTGTTTGAACCCCGCATTCCCAGTTTGTCCAGCTTTTGAGCTCTGGAGAATCCCGGGAAATCCCTTTCAACAATAAATGCGGTTATGCCGCGGGATTTTTTTTCAGGCTCCGTCTTGGCATAGATAACGTAGGTGGATGCATCAGGGCCATTTGTGATCCACATTTTGTTTCCGTTCAGGATATAGCGATCGCCTTTCTTTTCGGCTTTAAGCTTCATGCTGACCACATCTGAGCCCGCTCCCGGTTCACTCATGGCCAGTGCGCCAACGGCCTGACCACTGATAAGGTCGGGCAGGTATTTTTCCTTCTGAGCATCGGTGCCCATCCGGAAAATCTGGTTTACACAAAGGTTGGAATGGGCACCGTAGCTGAGTCCAACGGAAGCAGAAGCCCGGCTGATTTCTTCCATGGCGATGACATGGGCGAGGTATCCCATTTTTGAGCCGCCATACTGTTCAGATACGGTGATACCCAATAGGCCCATATCACCCATTTTCTGCCAGAGATCCATGGGGAACTGGTTAGTCTGGTCGATCTCCATTGCCCTTGGCGCAATCTCTTTTTCAGCAAATTGCCTGACCTGCTCTCTGAGCATGTCGTTGGTCTCTCCAAGGTTGAAATTCAGCTCTGAGTATTGACTCATTGGGGGTTCCTCACTTTTTTATTCTTATTGCTGTATGAGTTGTATGTAACAAGGTGACGACTTAATTCTCACTTTCCTTCAGGGCTTTAAGGCAGCGCTTTCTGGCTTCGGTAAGTTCATCCTGCATCATTTGAATGTCTTTGAGTTGTTGATCAAGGCGAGTACTGGATGTGTCAATGGCATCGAGCATTGCCTGGAGCTGTTTTTTATTTCGGGAAGTCGGGTCATAGAGCTCAATCAGATCTCTGGATTCAGCAAGACTTAAGCCAAGACGCTTACCCCGGACAATGAGCTTAAGGTGAACACGATCCTTCTTGCTGTATATGCGCTGTAGACCATTACGGCTGGGACTGAGCAGCCCCTGGTCTTCATAAAATCGTATTGCCCTGGGGGTGAGGTCGAACTCTCGAGCGAGTTCTGAAATCGTGAACGTGGTCTTGGACATTGTTCTGTGCTCTTTATTTAAAGCGCGTTTGTAGGCGCTTCATTTTCTTATTATGACTTGAGTATAGGTTCCCTTTACGTAAACGTAAAGCGGTCCAAAGATCTCACCGCATGGAACTTTACCGGTTTACTGGCTATCTATAAGCAAAATCATGAATCACTCGTCCCAATGGGAAGCCCATGCAAGATAATCATCCGTTCAGTGTGTGGAGAGCCAGACTCTGGCCCGTTCATGGCTATGAGTTGAAAAAGGTGATTCCCATGATCCTGATGTTTTATCTGGTTTTGTTTGTTTACACCATTCTCAGGGATACCAAAGATACACTGGTGATTACCGGTCATGGTTCGGGCGCAGAAATTATCCCGTTTCTGAAGTTATGGGTGAATGTCCCTTTTGCCATTCTTTTTACTATTTCCTACGCAAAGCTAAGCAACGTGCTTCGTCGCAATATGCTTTTCTATTTTATCATTTCGGGGTTCATCCTTTTTTTCTGCCTGTTTTCTTTTGTTTTGTACCCCTGCCGGGATGTTCTGCATGCCGATCACCTGGCTGACTATCTGGAAACCGTTCTGCCTCTGGGGTTTAAAGGGTTTATCGCCGTTCTGCGTAACTGGACCTTCTCCCTTTTCTATGTGATGTCTGAGCTTTGGGGAAGTGTTTGTCTCTCACTCCTGTTCTGGGGCTTGGCCAATCATATTACCCAGATATCCGAGTCAAAACGGTTTTATGCACTCTTTGGAATGATGGGAAACCTGGCATTACCAACCGCTGGTTTTTTTGTCTATTACGCCTCTCAGGTACGGGAAACATTACCTGAAGGAACTGACTCCTGGGGGTACTCCCTCAATATCATGACCGGAGTTATAAGCATTGCTGGTTTGCTCATTATGCTGGTGTACTGGTGGATTAACCGCTTTGTGATAACCGATCCAAAGCTTTATCAGGCGGATAATACAGCAGAGTCAAAGCTGGAAAAGTTGAGCCTTTCCATAAAAGACAGTCTGCAACTGATTCTCAGCTCAAGGTACTTGCTTTGTATAGCAATGCTGGTCATCTGTTATGGAGTTTGTATCAATATAGTTGAGGTGACCTGGAAGAATCAGCTGCGAATGCAATACCCATCACCGAATGAGTACAACCAGTTTATGGGTTTGTTTTCTACCTGTACCGGTATTTTTACCATCTTCATGATGCTTTTCGTGACTAATAATGTCATTAGACGATTTGGCTGGACCGTGGCGGCACTCTGCACACCTGTTGTTCTGCTGAGCACCGGCTGTCTTTTTTTCAGTTTTGTTCTGCTACGGGATAGCGTACCCAATGGCTGGTTTATCCTGGGAATGTCGCCCTTAATGATGACTGTTGTTTTAGGAGCGCTGCAAAATATTCTCAGTAAATCCACCAAGTATTCTTTATTCGATCCAACCAAAGAGATGAGTTATATCCCTCTGGACCCTGAGAAGAAAGTGAAAGGCAAGGCAGCCGTAGACGTTATTGGTAACCCTTTGGGCAAGTCTACCGGCGCGCTGATTCAACAGGTCTTGCTGGTTATTTTTGGCTCTCTTTCAGCCATAACACCTTATGTGGCCGTTATTGTTCTGGGTTTCTTTGCCGTCTGGATAACTTCAGCTAAATCGCTGGGTACGCGTTTCAGGCAGCTGGCAAAACAACACAGTGATGTCTAATAAAAAGCAGCGGCTTGCCGTTGCGAAACCTGAACTTGTGGGCACAGCAATATATGCTAACTTCTAACTGATTTCAGGTCGAAATGATCATCCCTTCTCTCTGTATTCCTTCATGCTTCCTTTCCCAAGAGTTCGATTATGCTTCTTCTGCGTCCTTTTCTTGCACTTTGGCTACTGCTCCTGCCTGTAATTGCGCTATCCATCAGTGAACTGCCATCACCCAGGCAAAACAATAACCCGCAGTGGGACATGGTGTTAACTAACCCCAGGCCGGTGATGACGTTCTCCGTCAGTGGTCATGACCCCAAGTGGCAATATGAATTGCAAATTGCCAGTGATGAGACGTTTAGGAATGTGGTTGCCCACTATAAAAATATCAGGCAATTAAATCCGTATTTTGCTCAGGTGCGTGTTAAGCCGGAAAATAAATTGAAAGATGGTCGTTATTACTGGCGGGTTCGGACCCTTAATAAAAAAACTGTCAGTCCATGGGCGGTCAGTCGTTTTGTTATGGACTACCAGGGATCCAGAACATTCAGTGGATTTCTACGAATTCCGGTAAAAACGGTGGAAGTATCTTCCGGAGAAAACCCGAAAAATATCGTTGACTGGGACGATCAGGGTCAACTGACTTTCTGGAACAATTCACCCCAGGGAATGGGTGAAAAGAATAGCTGGGTGGTGTTGGATCTAGGAAAAAAGACAGCGCTCAGTCGTTTCTGGATACTGTCAACCCGAAGTGTAACGCCTGCTGCCGGATGGCTGGTGAATTTCCAGTGGCAATACAGTGATGATCGAGTCAGCTGGAAAGATATCAGGGATGCCAGAGTGGTGGGTAATGATACCTATCGTAATATTATTGATTTTAAACCGGTCACAGCTCGCTATTTCCGTTTGCTGATCAATAAGCAGAATGCTCTGCAGGCTCAGATCAATACCATCATTCCTTACACCAAAGGCAGCCCATCTGTACCAGAGGTACCGGAAGGAAAATATGTACTTCTGGTGGGTAATCAGATGAATGGCTTTACTTATACTCAGCTGGCGGACTTTGTAGAGAGTAAAGGGTTTAAAACGGTACTGATACCACACTTCGAATTTTCACTGGATGTATTGAAAAAACTGAAGCATAAACCCATGGCTATCATGTTCAGTGGTAATAATGCCGACTGGCAGTATCTGCCTATGTTTGAATACTATGGTGAATATGAAGTGATGAGGGAAGTCCACGATATTCCCATGATGGGGATGTGCGCAGGCAATGAATTTTTTGCCATGGCTTACGGCATTTCATTTGCCCATTGGATGGAATGGTTTGATGACACAATATTCAGGAAAAACCAGGGGTTGCCAGTCGATAAAGTGACTATTCAGCCACCGTTCACCAGTAACCCGATTTTTGACAATGTCCCAAATCCTTTTCAGGCGGTTGAAATACATAGCTGGTCGGTGAGTGAAGAATTCATAAAGGAGCATCGTGATTTTGCCGTGATGGCCCGTTCTTCCTATATTCAAGCCATGTACAACGTGAATCGTCCAGTCTACTCAACCCAGTTCCATCCAGCTGCTGTTGTTCCTTATAACCAGTCGGGACCCATTATGGCCAACTTTCTTGAGTTTGCTTCACGGTGGAGTCTTAATTAATTAAGGCCACGTGTTGAAGGCCCCTGGGAACCATTCACAAATGCCATTGTGGATGGTGATGTTGGTTGTTAAATGATAGGGCGCCAGGAGCCTGTTTGACTTACCACTGACTGCATTAGGACTTTTTCTCGCTAGGCTAAGTCCGACAGGCTCCTGGAGCATTATTTATATTTGTGTTGAAGCTTTAATGTTGCAGTCCCTTCATCGGTCATAATATCTGTGAGGGCGCCTCCTCTGTGAACAGTGACTTTGCCAATATAGTCATCGTCACTCCAGCTTGTTGCAGGCTTAGGCTGGTCCTGCATGTGCTCAGCAATTGAGGTTATGGCCGGGGATGCGTATGAATCGCTGATGAAATGTTGGAAAATGCCAAGAATAATATTGGCTATTGACCGGTAAGGAATATCCATATCACTCTCCATTACGGTCAGTTTTGCTTTGTCACTTCCTGTTGGCCATTCCAGCAACAATGAAGATCCTGTGTTAAGTCCTTTTTTGTTCACCCATGGTAGAGGGCGAGCGACTTTACTGATTAATTGCTCTTCTGAGTAATAGGCAATGGTCATATAAATTTCGGGACGAGTGAAGATCTCTCCTGTTTTAAAAAGGGTTACTTCAGTTAGCCAGGTTTGTAAGGGAAGATTGTTTTCATCAGGCTGATCCGGGGCCACATAAACAACTTTTGCCTGCTCTTTTGGATTATGAATTAATCTAATTATGGTGTTTGTTTTTAATAACTCTCTGGCTTGTTCTAAAGGTGTATTTGTAAATATGCACTGGTTTGTTGCACACTCTTGGGGGGATGTAACTCTTGCCTGCTTCACTGGCTTTCCATTCAATGTAGATACTGTTGTGTAGCCCATAAAGACTTGATTGCCTGCATCAAAAGGATTGCCGTCTTCCGGGGTGTATAGCTTTAATGCCATAAGAGGCTGTGGTGAAGTTTCCTGAGCCTGATAATGGAAACATTTTCCAATCGTTTCAAGATTATTGATTTTGAAATATAAATCTTTGACAAAACCAGAATTAATGTACTGATTAGTTTCGAAAATAAAATCAGGAAGGTGAACCAGATATACTCCACTGCCAATTTCTGGATCGAATTTTTTTTTACGAAGCAGGTTGGCTAAGTCTGAGGTAGAAAAGCCATAACTATCACTTTTACTCAAGTGCTCGATAAGTTGATCTCTTGCGATCGTAAATTTTTCGCGTTGCTGTTCTACTGGCTGATTTAAAAACTGAATACAATTAAACTCCTTTGCTGATACTTCTGATGGAAGAATGCAAAGGCTTAAAATGGAATGGATAAGCAGGTATAGATAGATTTTTCTAACCATGACAGATCTCTTTACTTTAATTTGAAACTAACGCTCAAGAAAAATAGAGTGGCTTGTTGTTCTTTAATAGGATTTAAATGTTTGGATGTCAAATGAATTGAATCTTATATCTTATTGATATATAAGTATTTAAGATGTTGGTTTCATGATTTTTCAACTTGGTTCTATCTGTCTTTCACCACACCAATTGATATTTTCCTGAAACCTGTTGTCAAAGGACTGA
>OODV01000566.1 GCA_900299555.1 uncultured Endozoicomonas sp. | reverse complement strand
AGTTATCGGGGAGTTTATCTCCCGAAACCACTATCAACAGTTTTGATACATCACCAAGGGCTTCTCCTTTTATCGAAGTCGAAATACTTCCGTTCTCAAAATTTTATTTTTTAAAGGATTGCTGTCATCAACTATTGATACACTATATGTTTTGTTTTTTGTATTAAAACTGGTAATCAGGTATCTACTAGCTGGCACAGATCCTCCTAAAAAAATGGGGAGATGTTCTCCTTTTCCATGTAAATTATTATAGGTTGTAAAGGTACCGATTTCCCTATGGTGATGCCCTGCGAAAATAGCGGACACTTTATATTTCTTCAATATTCCTTCATACTCGGGATCATTAGCAATATCCGGCCTATTATAAGTGTATGATAAACCATGTTTACTTTCATTTTCTGGCCTGTGATAATTAAGTACTATATATTTTCCACGCTGACTTGCTAATGACAAATCTTGATCAAGCCAGGAAATAGATGGTTCAATATTAAAGCTTTCAGTTCTAGCAGAAGTGAAACTATATCCATACCAATTTGTTTTATAGCGGGGATAATTATTCATTTGTACAAAATGAATATCACCAATGTCCCAAGAGTAGCCGAAGCTTCCGGAATAGGTTCTAGAATGCAATAAAAAATCAGATTGTTTGTAGTCGAAACTAATTGGATTCAGCGTAGCAACATGATCCATCATATAATGCATCATCCATGAAGCACAGCGATTTCTCCAGCAATCATCAATATTGTTTTCATAATCATGATTTCCTAGTCCGGGATATACATTTCCCCCTCTTACCCCAGCATTTGTATCATCATTCTCGTAAAATTTCCTATATTCATAGAGCTGCCATGGATGACCATATGAGGTGAGATCTCCATTAATAACAACACCAGCAAATTTTGAAATCCCATACTCTTCAGCCATATGATTCAGGCTATTCATGCGCCGATAATTATCTATCGTAGCTTTAGTGGTATTACTGCAGCTTTCACCAAAGTTTATACACGACCATGGATACTGAGGATCTGACATGAAAGCCATAGTGAAATTGTTAAAATCGAATTTGAATAGTTCAATGTGCGATGCCAAATTATCCATATAATAGCCAAGATCAGGTGCATTACTGTAATATGTTCTACATCTACCATTACCTCCCAAGAACTTACAAAGTTTCATTGCATGATTATCTGGAATTTCTAATGAGCTAATTGAATTATCTGGAAAGCTCTTATCTGACTGAAACACCTCGATCGGATTATCATCTTTACAAAGCAAGTATTTTTTACCTTTGAAATTTTTTTCTGAGTATACAGATGCACAAATTTTTCCACTATCCACGGGATCATTTACCGACCTTTCTATTCGGTCATGTCTCAATTGATAATTTCTCTCTGCTTTTTTTGTATTATATTCTTTTGTTTTCCCCATTGATTTTCTAAGAAGCGATCTTCTTAAGCGTGCATTACCAATATGCTCCGAAATTGGATTATCTCTTTCTCTTTCAATGGTTGAAATACTTGGTTGAGTCTTATCATTTTCAGACTTACGGGACTTATTAAAATCACCATTCTTATTGATTAAACTAGAAGGCTGCATTATAGGCTTTATCCTTTTAGAAAAAACCTCATTTTTTGTGAATACAGAGGTGTCTTTATAAAAACCAAAAGTTTCTGACTTAGCTATGGGTTTACGACTAACAGTCTTAACTCTTTTTGAATTGAAAAGTATTTTTTTATTAGCACTTTTATTATCTCCAAATGTTTTCAGAAGGCTTAAAGTTGTGGCAGCAGTCATAAACTGAGCATTAGATATTGTAATATTAGTCATACAAACGTACTCGATACTATTTTCATACATGCTGAAAAAATATAATAGCTCTTATTGGGTACCGGACTGCTACCTAACCAACAAACTGATCAATGGTTGCAGCAGTCCTTTACCTCGTAATCTGACATTATGTACAAACTCGAAGAACCCTAAATACAGCGTCAAACTTTCCTGAGAGATCCCACGATGTGGCCTGAGCCAGGAGCGTAGCAGAAACCAGAAATCCTCCATCGTATTTACGTGAACCTCATAGATTCCGTCTCCGTTATCATCTCTGGC
>OODV01000250.1 GCA_900299555.1 uncultured Endozoicomonas sp. | reverse complement strand
CATTGCTCGTCATCAAGTCGGGTTCTGTCCATATCGCGCAAAAGGCGACATTGTATAGCTAAGTCCTTATGTCAACAGAACCTACTACAACAAATTATTTTATTTGCGAATCCATTCATTCCACGTGATCTGCGGATTTATACTCTGTGAAGTGAGTAATGGAGTGGCGATTTATCAGTTATTCCATCTCTGTCTAATTAGGTGTGCAGATAGTGCCGATGTATTGGAAGTTTTTTCAACAACGATTCAAAGAGCTTCTAAAGATGCGGTTGATGCCAGTGTGACTGCAGACGTTTTTAATCAAACCCTGACATTACGCACCATTGGTGTCGATCCTGAAAAACCTCTTATGAGGCCAGTCTGGGTGTTGATTAATGCATGGATAATAATCTGAGCCTGATGTTTAACTATGAGCCCCGCGGGGCATCAGGGTTTAAGTCTGACCGTCTGCAGGCTCTGGGTCGGTACGATTGTTAAAGTCTGTCCGGCAAACAAGATAAGCGGTTTGGCACTTGTAAAAAAAGCGGTCACATTTCAGATCGCTATTTTTACAGTCTTGGGTAACCCAATGAGTCCATATACGCCATGGCTGCACTGGGGTTTACGACACCATGCCCCCATGTTTCGTTGACAGTACTATCTCCCTTTTTATCTGCTGTCAGAAAAATGATGCTGGCTATTTCTGCCGGCGTCAGTTCAGGTGCCCGCTCATGAATCATCCCAGCTAGAGCGCTAACATAGGCAGTGGCAACACTGGTGCCTTCATAAATATTGAAGATGCCTGCATGGTAAGGTGCTGCGACCGTTCTATCTTTCAGCACGCCCGCAGGTTTATTGGGTTTGTCATTGCCCATATCACCGACAACATTAATATAATATTCTTCCAATCCAAGATCCTGTGCTGCCAGCAAATGAAGATTGCAGGCATTGTAGAACTGCTTATAAGCAGATTGAGGCTCATTAAAAAAATAGAATTTGATAGGGGCTTCGGTGGAGCCAATATGACGGTTAATCGTGGCGGCTTGCTCTGTACAACGGTTAGTGTCATTGCCCGCAGCACTGATAAAAAGGGGCAACTCTGGAAGCCGATCAATATATTCCTGAAGAATTGCTCTGGTTGCACCATAGCCCGAAAGAATATAGCTCTGATTGACAATAATAATATTGCTTTCTGTGTCCAGATTCAGTACTGGAGGACGATCTAATGGTCCCAGAAATACGTTGATCAGTGTTTCAGGTAAGTCTAAAAAACTGCGCCATAACCAGCCGGGGATACTTTTCTTGTTTGCTTTTGGCAGCTGACTTTTCAGCTCTTCTGCTGGCGGCAGGTCGCTGTTATTCCCCTTCATAACATCCAGGTTCAGGGTAACAGCCCAGGATCTTATATTGCGCTTATCTTTTATCTTGAGTTCATTGTGGTACTTACCAACAATAATATCCCTCATAAGCTGACCATGGGACGGAAAAAAAGGTCCCAGTCGGTCCGTAAAGAGATCTTCAATCAGGATGATTCCATGCGCCTTTTCAGGTGGCTGGTCATTACCAGTGGTGGTAACAGAGGCAACGTTGCTCACACTTGAAAACAGGAGAAACAATATCGCCAGGTTTTTAATGTTCATGCCAGGTCATTAAAAGTCTCTGATAGTCAGATGCTATCTATCCATCGCTTTTCAAGTCACTACATTGTTGGCTGCCTTCGCTCACTGGAACGCCAGCCCGGCCTGGTCACATAGTATTCTATGCTCCATGGCTTCGCTCATTTACCGCCGCGTAGTAACATGAAATCCATCGGGTATAGACTGCATTTCTGGCAATTTAGTTTCAGGAGGGAGGCCGAAATATATTGACCTTCAGGAGAGGGACTCCCTTCAGGAGTCCCACATGAGACGCTGACTTATGCCTCACCAGCACCTTGAGAAGCTCGACAGATGTAGATGTCAGCGGTAAGTCCATTGGCGTATTTCGGATAGTGCTCGTGAACAGCCTGTTTGACGGCATCCACTTTTTCTTCCGGTATCAGTGCTACTACGCAGCCACCAAAACCTCCACCGGTCATTCTGACACCACCCTCGCTACCAATCACGTCCTTCACAATCTCAACAATGCCATCAATGGCTGGTACAGTGATCTCAAAATCATCCCGCATGGAGATATGGGATTCCGCCATGAATTTACCCATGGCTTTCAGGTCACCTCTGGCCAGTGCTTCTGCAGCGGCCAGAGTTCGCTCATTTTCAGTGACCACATGGCGGGCCCTGCGATAGGTCAGCTCGTCGAGATCATTCCGACCGGCCTCCAGCTGTTCAAGGGTAATATCCCGCAGTGCTTTGACCCCAAAATGCTTTGCTGCTGCTTCACACTGTTCGCGACGGGTATTGTATTCGCTGTCGACCAGACCACGTTTCACATTGGAGTTAATGATCACTACCGCCGCATTTTTGGGGATGGATACCAGTCGTGTGTCCAGAGAGCGGCAGTCCAGCAGCATGGCATGATCTTCACGGCCGCAGGCGGAAATCATTTGATCCATAATGCCGCAATTGCAGCCAACAAACTCGTTTTCAGCTTTCTGTCCGATCAGTGCCAGTTCTTTCAGGCTGATATCCAGTCCGGACATTCTGGTCAGTGTCAGGCCCGTCACAACCTCCAGGCATGCGGATGAGCTGAGCCCTGCTCCCTGGGGGACGTTACCAATGATGGCAATATTAACACCCTTCAGGCTCATTCCTTTTTCCATCAGAACGGAGGCTACACCGCGGACATAGTTACTCCAGAAGGCTTCTTCACTATGCGACACCGGTAGTGAGAGTTCAAACTCTGAGACTTGGCCATCGTAGCTGTGAGCAGTGGCTACAATTTTCTGGTCATCCCTGGGGGATGCAGCAATCATTGCCTGATAGTCAATGGCGCAGGGCAGAACGAAACCATCGTTGTAGTCGGTGTGCTCACCAATCAGGTTGACCCGGCCAGGAGCCTGAAAATAGTGAGTTGGTTGATGACCAAAGGTCTTTTCAAACAGTTCGGTAAGGGCTTGTTTCTGGTTCATTTTAGTTTCCATAAACTCGAGTCAATCTTAAAGGCTGCTTTCAGGCTCTTGGCCACTTTCCAGGTAGTGCTTTTCTGGCAGTTCCCTTAGACGGGCAGCAGCCTGCTCGGCAGTCAGATCACGCTGGGTTTCAGCAAGCATTTCAAAGCCCACCATAAATTTGCGAACCGTGGCAGATCTGAGTAGTGGTGGATAAAAATGAGCGTGAAGCTGCCAGTGATTGTCGTCAGAAGAAGTATCGCCCTGATGGCAGGGAGCACCATGCCATCCCATGGAGTAGGGGAAGGACGTTTGAAACAGGTTGTCATACTTTGTCGTCAGTCTTTTCAGAATGTCGGCCAGAGCATCCCGTTCGACTTCGGTCAGATCTGGCATGCGCAGTACATGGCGCTTGGGAAGCAACAGTGTTTCAAATGGCCAGGCTGCCCAGTAAGGGACTACGGCAATCCAGTGATCATTTTCGACGACGGTGCGTTCACCGGATTCAGATTCCCGCAGCGCATATTCAACCAGCAGGTTTACCCCTTTATCGTCCTGCCATTGACGTTGGTTATCGTCTTCCTTGCGGGCTTCATTGGGCAAAAAGCTGCTGGCCCAGATCTGGCCGTGGGGGTGAGGATTGGAGCAGCCCATCACAGCTCCTTTGTTTTCAAACAGCTGTACCCAGGGGTAAGTCTGGCCTAGCTCAACTACCTGGTCAGCCCAGGTATCGACGACTTTGCGAATGTCCTGCTCAGACAGCTGTGGCAGTGTTTTACTGTGATCTGGCGAAAAACAGATAACCCTTGCTTCACCTCTGGCTGGGCTGCTCCGGAAAAGATCTGACTCATTGGTTGCATCCGGGGTATCCGTCAGCAGCGCCGGAAAATCATTGGGAAACACATAGGGATCGGTGTAGTTGGGATTGTGGTCACCGGTAATACGATCATTCCCGGGGCAGAGAAAGCATTCGGGATCATGTACTGGGCGAAAGTCTGGTGCCGTTTTTTCCACCTGCCCCTGCCAGGGGCGCTTGGCACGGTGGGGTGACACCAGAACCCAGTCACCAATGAGAGGGTTGAATCGGCGATGTGGATGATCCACAGGGTTGAATTGACTCATCTTTATTATTGCCTGTTTCAAATAGAGAAAATGTTACTTGTTAAAGCCGTTTGGGTTTTCTGACTGCCAGCGCCAGGTATCTCGGGTCATATCTTCAACGGTGCGGGTGGCTTTCCAACCCAGCTTTTCTTCTGCATAGGCAGGATCGGCGTAACACTGGGCAATATCGCCGGGACGGCGGGGCTGGATTTGATAGGGGAGCTGTTTGTCGCAGGCTTTTTCAAAGGCATGAAGCATGTCTAATACACTGCTGCCTTTGCCTGTCCCCAGGTTGTATATGTGGACTCCATGATCAGTCCAGTGAGTTTTCAGTGCTGCGAGATGACCAAGCGCCAGATCCACCACATGGATATAGTCACGTACCCCACTACCATCGTGAGTGGGGTAGTCATTGCCAAACACGTTCAGTTGCTCCAGCTTGCCAACGGCAACCTGGGCAATATAAGGCATCAGGTTGTTGGGGATACCGCTGGGGTCTTCTCCAATCATGCCAGACTCATGGGCACCAACCGGGTTGAAGTAACGAAGGATGCTGAAATTCCAGCGCTGGTCTGAAGCAGCGGTATCCTGGAGAATCTCTTCCACCATAAATTTGCTGCGCCCGTATGGGTTGGTAACCTTACCAACCGGGAAGTCTTCTTTAATGGGGACTTCATGGGGATCGCCGTACACAGTGGCAGATGAACTGAAGACCAGGTGGCGAACGTCGAACTCTTCCATGACTTCCAGCAGTTTTACCGTACCGCTGACATTATTATCAAAATAAGCCAGTGGTATCCGGGTGGACTCGCCCACCGCTTTTAACCCGGCAAAATGAATAACCGCTTCTATTGAGTGTTCAGAAAATACGGTGCGAAGCGCATCGGTGTCACGGATGTCAACGGGATAAAAAGCAGGCTGTTTTCCCGTCAGGCTTTCAATCCTGTGAAGAGACGTTTTATGGCTGTTGCACAGGTTATCGACCACTACTACGTCATAACCTGCATTCAGTAATTCCAGGCAGGTGTGGCTGCCAATGTAGCCAGCGCCTCCGGTGATCAGGATACTCATAGTCTACCTCTTTGTTCTGAAAATTCAGCTCTATCAGGCTCCTAGCCATTTTTATGCCCAGGAGGGGAGGGCTGCATGTTCAGCTTATGGCTGTTTCAGGCATTTTTAAGATGCCTGTTGATTTGTCGCTTACGATCATTTTAAGAACAGTATGAGAGATATTTCTTTTACGGTTTTTTATCAGATATTCCCGAAAACAAAGATTTGTGAAGAAGCAACAGGTATCATTATTGGGTGATTTGATAAGGGGCAATATTTGTGGGCAGTCGTCAACTATTACCAGTCAGGCAGAATAGAGAAATCGAGGGCGTGGTACCCATGCCCGGATCGGTTTCCGATATTCAGGGTGACATCTTCTATATCGAAAATCGGGCACCCTATATTATGGACACTGGTCATGTTCATGGCCATGTAGAGTTGAACTATCTGCTGGGGGGCTCAGCCACTTATATTGTCAATGGGCGGGAGCAGCACATTCCTGAAAACCGCCTGGCAATCTTCTGGGCTAATATGCCGCATCGGCTGGTGGCTCTTGAGGAAAAAAAACAGGGGGAAGGCATACTCTATAACCTCTATATACCGCTACCCGAGTTTCTTCAGTGGCCATTGACGGAACAACTCAGGAAGGAAGTAATGGCCGGATTTATTGCTCTGGCGAAACCGGATCATGATTATCTGGTCATGAGGTTGAGGCGATGGTATGACGATTTTAAGAGTGATCATCCGGAGCTGAAGGAGATTATCCTTGGTGAGCTTTCACTGCTTTTGAAAAAGATTAGCCTTCAGGGATGGGATCACCCCGAGAGCTTTCTTCCCGGAGTACAGCTTGAGGAATCACCATCAGTAACGGATCAAATGTCCGTTAATCCTGGCAGTACTCGACTTAAAGGTGCTCATCATGTTTCCACCATGATTCATTTTATTGGGGAAAACCTGCATCGGCCCATTTCAACGGCGGATGTCGCTGCTCACCTTGGCCTGCATAAGAATTATACGACGAACCTTTTTACCAGTGTGATGGGGGTATCCATTAAGCAGTATCTGCAGTTTCAACGTTTGCAAAAGGCTCAGCTGTTGCTTATGGACAGTGAGCGTCCCATTGCGGATATTGGTTACGCCTGTGGTTTCAGTTCACTCAGTCGCTTCTATGAGGCTTTTCAACGTTATTTTGGTATGCCGCCAGGGCAGTTTCGCAAGAAGCTTTTATAAATTATGGTGTGTTATGAATCACTGATCTCAATACTCGTTCACCTTCAAAGTAAACGGTCAGTCTTTGATCTGGGTAATACCAACGGGTAATTGCAGGTTCACCAATTGTATCTGTCTGGCTGGCAGTGCCCAGCAGTTTTTTGACGTCATCCATGGTTTGCCCGTATTCCGGCAAGGCTTGGGAGTGGCGTAGCTGGTTGGACTGGCTACCTACGGGGATTACGATAGTGCCATCAAAGTGCTGGATTTCTTGAGACGAATAGTTATTGGCAGATACTTTGGCAGTAAAGGGCAAGCTAATGGTAATCAGGGCTACTGATAAAAAGATCAAAAGTATTCTGGTCATTTGTGAATTTGCCTTATCCCTGTGCTGATAGCTCCATTGGGATATATCAGCATGCAATGTACTCTTATAAACGAACATTCGTTCAAAAACAGGCTACTTTATCTCAGCTCTGGCCGGACAGGAAAGGTATAGGCGGTCATTATGCTCATGATGTCAGGCAGTTGGCAGAAATAGATGCAAAGGGCAGGAAAATTCAACAGGATTCGGCAGCCTTTATGGCATAATAGGCATCTTGTCCTTACTGATACAGGCACAGCGTGTTCTCTTTTGCACATTGCAGCTGGGAAACAGGCAGAACTGGCAGCATAAATGTTTAGACCATTACCTCTTTTTATAGGTTTGCGCTATACCCGCGCTAAACGAAGGAATCACTTTATTTCCTTCATCTCCGGTACGTCCATGGTGGGACTGACGCTGGGTGTTTCTGTACTGATTATTGTGTTGTCAGTGATGAACGGCTTTGACCGCGAGCTCAAGCAGAGAGTGCTGGGTATGGTTCCTCATGCCACGATTACCTCAGCTGGTGGTGGTATTGACGACTGGGAAGAGCTGGTGACGACGATCCCTGAAAAAGAGGGTATTGAAGCAGCCGCTCCCTTTGTGGATGCCCAGGGGATGCTGACAAATGGTGATCAGGTTCGTGGGACACTGGTTTACGGTGTTGACCCTGAGTATGAGAAAAAAGTATCGATTATCACCGATCATATGAAACAGGGCGTTCTGGAAGACCTGAAGCCCGGAGAGTTCGGCATTTTACTTGGCGAGATTCTGGCCAATTATCTGGGGGTTTCTGTGGGTGATAAAGTGACCATGGTGCTCCCTGAAGCGAGTGTTAATCTGGCCGGTGTTTTGCCCCGGCTCAAACGCTTTACCGTCGTGGGCACTTTCTCTGTTGGTGCTGATGTGGATGGTAATCTGGCCTATGCCCACCGGGAAGACCTGGCTCGGTTCCTCAGGGTACCTGAAGGTGTCACCGGTATTCGCCTGAAAATGGATGACCTTTTTGCTGCGCCAAAACTTGCCTGGGATGTAGCCGTCACTTTGCCAGGCCGTTACTACGTTCAGGACTGGACTCGCACTCATGGTCGTTTATTTCAGGCTATCCAGATGGAAAAGACTATGGTTGGACTTCTGCTAACCCTGATTGTTGCGGTCGCCGCCTTTAACATTGTCTCTACATTAGTGATGGTGGTGACAGACAAGCAGGGCGATATTGCTATTCTCAGAACCTTTGGTGCCAGCCCGAAAATGATTATGGGAGTCTTTATGGTACAAGGGGCTCTTATTGGGGTTATTGGTACAATTCTGGGCGTTGTTCTGGGTATTATCGGCGCACTGAATGTTTCTGAGATTGTCAGCGCTTTGGAGAAGCTTCTGGGTATTCACTTCTTGAGCCCTGATGTTTATTTTATCAGTTATCTGCCTTCAGAATTAATGTGGCAGGATATTATGGTGATCAGTGTATCTGGTCTACTGATGAGTTTTCTGGCAACCCTTTATCCAGCGTGGCGTGCCTCAAGAATCCAGCCAGCAGAGGCTCTGCGTTATGAATAATCCTGAAGTACGGCCAGCTGTGAAGAAAATAGTACTTGAATGCCGGAAAATCACCAAAGAGTTTTCAGAAGGGCCTGAAAAGCTGGAAGTCCTGAAAGGGATTGACCTTCTGATAAAGCCTTCAGAAAGGGTGGCTATTGTTGGTTCATCAGGGTCTGGTAAAACGACATTGTTGCAATTGCTGGCAGGGCTGGACCGTCCCTCAAGTGGTGAGGTGCTACTCTGTGGTCATCAACTGATGAATGTTTCGGAGCATCAGCAGGGTGAACTGCGGAATCGCCATCTTGGCTTTGTTTACCAGTTCCATCATCTGTTGCCAGAGTTTACTGCTTTGGAAAATGTGGCCATGCCATTGTTGTTGCGCAAGGAGTTATCCGTTCGGCAGGCGAAAAGTCGAGCCGAGAAAATGCTTGGCATGGTCGGGTTGTCGAAAAGAGCATCTCATAAACCAGCGGAACTTTCTGGTGGAGAACGGCAAAGGGTTGCTATTGCCCGTGCGTTGGTTGCCAAGCCGGACCTTGTGCTAATGGATGAGCCAACGGGTAACCTTGACCCTCATACAGCCAGTAAAATTCATGAACTGATGGAGTCTCTCAGTCAAAAACTGACAACCAGCTTTATAGTGGTGACTCATGATATGGATTTTGCCCGACAGATGGATAGGGCATTACGTTTGGAGGATGGGCACCTTGTGCCTGCATAATAAAGAAAGCCCTCGATAGAGGGCTTTCTTTCAATGACGTTGATCAGTTATTGATTATCACCATTTTTTTTCTCTTCATGGATGACGTAAACCTTAAAAGGATTGCTTTCTTCTTCTGGTCCATCGTAGCCATCACCGCCCTTGAATTGACTTTCAGGCCAGGAAAAATCGAATGGGCTGAACGTCTGTCCGGAATGGTCTGAAATGTAGTGGGCGTTATCACCTCCGGTTACTCTTTTTTCATTGGCGATAGCTGATGCCGCACTGACAGCTAATCCGGCAATAAGGGTCATGGTAGTCGCAATTCTAATGATCATGTTCCGTCCTTTGGATTTTGTTTCTGACTTTATTTTTATCGTCCGTGTCCTGCTATGAATTAGCGCTGAATATAAAGCCAGGGGCGTTCTCAATTAGTTTACAGGTGTATGTTTGAGGTATAGTTTGCAGCTTTTTTCAGTCAACCATGGTTCGTACAGTTCTCCGTAATGATATGGCAAGAATTTTCCGGACACTTTATACTCAAAAATTACCTGATGAGCCTCTTCCCGGTTCTGAAAATCCTCATGATGAATGAGTTCTGTTTTCAGCGTATGAAGTAATACCAATTGCACTTTCTAACTCCCTATTGCGCAGATGGCCTGAAGCATATTCCTGCGTTGAAGCTTGATATTACCCGTGCTTGCGTGTCCGGAAAACTATAACCACTTCAGTTTTCAGTGCTATCGCTTTCGCTTACAATCAACTGGTAATAAATTCTCGAACAATATTTTAAGACTGTAGGGATCGCAATGAAGTTTCGCCGTATTCCATTTTTATTCTTTCTGTTTTTTTCAATAGCCAGCTCTGCCCAGACCACCAGTTTTCATCTGGTCACTGAAAACTTCCCGCCTCTGAATATGACCAATAATGGCACCTCTTATGCGAGGAATGATCGGGTCTCCGGCTTTGCCACTGACATCATGAGAAAGTTGTTTGAAACTGCAGGGTACGAAGTAGACTTTACGCTGATGAGTGACTGGGACGAAGCTTATAACAGTGCAAAAGACACGTCAGGCTATGGAGTCTACTCCACCTTTCGAACGCCAGAAAGAGAAGACAGCTTTCAGTGGGTTGGCCCACTGTATGAGGAGGATTGGGTCATTCTTGCACCAGAAGGCAGTGAAGTAACCATAAACTCACTGGATGAACTTAAGAATTACCAGGTAGGATCCTATGAGTTTGATGCGATTACCGATCACCTGATAAACAACCAGATTAATGTAGTTCCAGCCAAGAGTGATTCAATCAATGTCGTAAAGTTAAAACTGGGGCAAATTGAACTGTGGGCCTCAAGTTCACTGACAGGTCCATATACTGCAGCAAACTTTAATATTCCGGTTAAGCCAATTCACACCTTCAGTGAAAGTGGTTTATGGCTGGCCATGCACAAAGATACCGACCACACTATTATCTCCATACTGAATGAAAAACTGCAAAGCATGCACCAGTCTGGTGAAATTCAACAAATGATTGAGAGTTATAATCAATAAACTTAAAGAGAGGGAGTACACATACCGGTACTCCCCTCTTCTGTATTTTTACTGTTCTTCCAGTAAAATACGACGGTAAGCTGATAATTGACTGCCAAACCTGTCAACACCTTCCTGACGAAGCGCAGGCGCCAGGTGAGCCAGATAATGATCCAACGAACTCTGATCCTTGACCCGGTAGCGAATAGAAAATCCTTTTGAGTAAGGCCTGTCTACCAGATGCTCATCATCAACCAGTGTCAGTATTTCAGCACTGATGAACCCATCAGTCGCCAACACTTCATCTGCATGAGTTTTCAACCAGACCCTGAACTCACCGGCAACATCATTATCCACCAGACAGTTGACTTCATAGATAATCATGAACACTCCTTCAGCTAACTACACTTTTCTGATTCTTTTGAAAAACAAATGGATAATAGTAAAAAAAGACAAGTACATGAGTTCAATCAGACTCTACGAACAATATTCAAACCATGCCGAATGGGTAAAAGAACACTTTCCAAGTTTGGATGTTCATAAATATAGCGATTCAGGCCTGCAATCACCTGGTCTCTTTCTTCCTGAGGATCAAGTACTTTGCCTTTCCAAAGAGCATCATCAATAACCATAAGCCCTTGTGGACTCAGCATGGGAAGTACCAGATCCACATATTCTCGATACTTCTTTTTATCCGCATCAATAAATACCAGGTCCAGTTTTTCCCTGATTTCCGGGATGGTATCCAGCGCTCTGCCAAAAAGCACATTTATTTTATGGCCATGAGGTGACCGGTCAAAAAACTCCTGACCAATATCAATGGAACGAGGGTTGGTTTCGCACGCATAGACAACGCCATCAACGGGTAGGCCCTCTGCCATAGAGAGCGCTGCATACCCTGTGAACATGCCAATTTCCAGCACCGTCTTACTCCGGCTGACCTGAACCAGCATTTTCAGAGTTTGCCCCACCAGTCGGCCAGAAAGGTTTACCGGGTAACGGGTTCTGTCCACTGTGGCCTGAGCCAGCTCTGCCAGAATCTGAGACTCACCGGATGTCATCTCCTGACAATAATTTTCTATCGCTGGATCTACCATTAAGTCCATCAAAACACCTTCTGACTATATACTTACAACCATGAACTGGTCTAAAAGAGTTTCCGAAAAGATTCAAGCCCCCTTATAAAACAACCATTACAGTTTTTTTTAACATCATTTTTTTCTGATGCATTCAACTGCAATTCTGCTATTTTCTACTTTCAGCTATTCAGCACTGAGATATACAGACCGACCAGGTTCAGCAACTGGTAGCATTGGCATATATGCCATGGGACACTTCTAAAAAATCAGAAGCGGATTCTAAGCGAGAGAGGCATGAGTGAAAAGCCCATTATTCATATACTTAGCACTACTGAAAATACATACCATCACTACAATAGATACAATTGAGACGATTTTTTCTCAGTAGTCTTCACTGCTGTCTGGTTAGAAATCGGGAAGAAGCTTAAAGGGCCTGTCCCTGCTGCTTTACGTTAGGGGCTTTTGACGTTTCAAATATGTATTGAAATCAGTCTTAAAGCCTGCAGTATTGTGGTTACCACATCCTCATACTGCGGACCTGCAATGCCCCGATTAATGCTCACTGATGAGTACTGGTCGAAGCTGACGACTATTTTCAGCCGGATAAAGATCTACAACAAGCCTGACCTGTGCTCCTATATTGAGGCGCATTCGTCTTGGATGCCCATGGAGAGACCTTCCCGAAGAATCTGGTTCATAGAATTCCATCTTCAGAAAGTTCAATGCCTGGTCAGAACAGGGTAAGTGGATGAAGCTTTTCGAAGCCTTGATGTTAGCGATGAGAAACGTCAATAGCCCCTGGAATAGGCGTTTTCTGGACAGCATTTCTGGAACAGACAAAGGACATGCTCTTTAAGCTTCCTCCGGATTTCTAACCGGATAGCAGAGATATTGTTAATGTTATTTAATTGATCGTTGTTGATGCTTTGATGATTAATAAACGCTCTTGAAAATTCTGGATGGTTTGCCAACTTTGTTACTCAGAAGGAAATGCAGGGTAGTTTAAATGGTTCTTGTTTTATTTTTTAAATATAATCAATGAATAATTTTACTTGTTGATAGTTTCAATTTTGACTTAAAGATAATGTTTGAAAAGTCATCAGTTTTCTTTGTTAATTTTATGACGTACTTTGCATGTGGGTATTCTTAAGTTTAATAAGCTTAAGAGCTTCGGCAGGGTAAAAACATGAACATTTTTTGTACATCTGATCAGACATGTTTTGTCCTCA
>OODV01000150.1 GCA_900299555.1 uncultured Endozoicomonas sp. | reverse complement strand
GCCAGTCTGGCTCATCGAAGCCGTTTAGGTGGGGCGAACCATCCCATTACAAAGAGCACTGAGCCTTTTGTGGTCTATAGAGTTTTGCTTAAATCAGTCCCTGCTCTTTGGCCATGGTCAGGGCAAGATCTTCGATCATATCTTCCTGACCACCGACGGTTCCGCGACGACCCAGCTCGGCCAGAATATCACGAGCCTGAACGCCATACTTCGCTTCTGCACGCTTGGCAAACAACAGGAAGGATGAGTAAACCCCGGCATAACCCAGCGTCAGTGCATCACGGTCAATCCGGATCGGCTGATCCATCAATGGTACGACCAGGTCTTCAGCCACATCACTGATCTTGTAAAGATCAACTCCGGTTTCAACACCCATGCGATCCAGCACTGCAACGAATACTTCCAATGGTGTATTACCAGCACCGGCACCCAGGCCTGCAACTGAACCATCAATACGTGAAGCACCTGCTTCAATTGCTGCCAAAGAGTTAGCAATACCCATCGCCATATTGTGATGACCATGGAAGCCTATCTCCGTTTCCGGCTTCAGCTCTGCACGGAGGAGTCCAAGCTTATCTGTCACCTCATCCGGCAGCATATAACCGGCAGAATCGGTGCAGTAAATACAGTTTGCACCGTAGCTCTCCATCAGCTTGGCCTGTTCCAGAATTTTCTCGGCACTGACCATATGCGCCATCATTAAAAAGCCCACTGTATCCATGCCCATCTTGGCAGACATGCCAATATGCTGCTCAGACACATCCGCTTCCGTACAATGCGTTGCTACCCGTATGGTGGAAACCCCCAGATCTTTTGCCATTCTCAAGTGATCAAGAGTTCCTATACCAGGCAGCTGCAAAGCAGAAACTTTGGCATTTTTCATCTTGGGAATAACGGCATCCAGATACTCTTCATCACTGTGGGCCGGAAAGCCATAGTTAACGGATGCCCCACCCAGGCCATCACCATGAGTGACTTCAATCAGAGGAATACCGGCCTCATCCATCGCAGTCGCGATACTCACCATCTCATCCAGAGAAATCTGATGCTGCTTGGCATGCATACCGTCCCGTAGACACATGTCATGGAGGGTGACTTTTTTACCTTTCAGGTTCATTTTTTATTCTCCACGTGCCGGTAAGGTGATAGCGCCCTTCGCCGCTTCTTCCGCAAACATCTCAGCCGTTCTCAGGCCTGCCGCCGTCATAATATCCAGATTACCGGCATACTTGGGCAGAAAGTCCCCAAGGCCTTCCACTTCCATGAAAACAGTAACCCGATTACCATCAAAAATTGGACCATTCACCAGTCGATAGCCCGGTACATATTTCTGAACCTCAGCCACCATGTCGTGAATCGACTGAGTGATCGCTCTCTGATCCGGCTCTTCTGTGGTCAGACAGTGGATGGTGTCACGCATGATCAGTGGTGGTTCAGCGGGGTTAATGATAATGATCGCCTTCCCCTTCTTGGCGCCACCGACCTTTTCAACGGCTCCGGACGTGGTTCGGGTAAACTCATCAATATTTTGTCGTGTACCAGGCCCTACTGAGCGGGAAGATACGGTGGCAACAATCTCACCGTATTCCACTTCCTGAACTCGAGAGACAGCCGCTACCATAGGGATGGTAGCCTGCCCACCACAGGTCACCATATTCACGTTGAGCTTCAACTCTTCCGTATGTTCTCTGAGATTCACAGGAGGTACACAGAAAGGACCGATAGCAGCAGGGGTCAAATCAATCATGATCACACCCAACTCGTTCAACTTACGGCTGTTCTCTGCATGAACATAGGCTGACGTTGCATCAAACGCGATGCGGATATCGTCCTCAATAACATGAGGAAGTACACCATCAACGCCTTCTGAGGAAGTCTTGATGCCCATTTCACGGGCACGCTTCAAACCTTCTGATTCAGGATCAATACCCACCATCCAGACCGGCTCGATCCATTCAGAGCGCTTCATTTTCATCAACAGGTCGGTACCAATATTGCCCGGCCCGATGATGATTGCCTTCAGTTTCTGACTCATCTTTTTATTCTCCAAATGTCACAGCGGCCTTGCCTAAACCTTCAATCTCCAGTTCCATCACATCACCTGGCTGAACAGGCTCAAGAGGTACAAGAGAGCCAGACAGAATTATTTCACCCGCCTTGAAAGGAATACCGAACTCACCAAGGGTATTGGCCAACCAGGCAACCGCCGTTAATGGATCCCCCTGAACGGCTGCTCCAACACCTTCACTGATCAACTGACCATTTTTATAAACTTTCATCTGCGCGGCGGGCAGATCAATAGATCGTGGATCAACGGCCTCTTCACCCAACACAAAAACACCACAGGAAGCGTTATCAGAAACCGTATCCTGTATCTTGATCTGCCAGTTATGAATGCGGGAGTCTACAATTTCAAAACAGGGAAAGACCGATTCGGTTGCATCCAGTACATCCTCTTCAGTCACACCAGGACCCACCAGATCCTTTTTCAGTTTGAAGGCAATTTCTCCTTCAGCCCTGGGTTGTATGAGTTTGTTTTCTGAACAGGAAATAGTTTCCCCATTGTTGAACCACATCTGTTCGGTAATAAATCCAAAGTCTGGCTGATGTACATTCAGCATGTCCTGAACCGCTTTGGAGGTTATACCAATCGCTTTTTCTAAATCCTTTAGCTGATGCCAGCTATGCTCAGACATCATTATCAAGCGTTTTATCTGGAACAGATGTCTCGTCGACCACAGCTACCCG
>OODV01000248.1 GCA_900299555.1 uncultured Endozoicomonas sp. | reverse complement strand
TGGTTTATACAACCTGTTCCGGGTCAGAAGAAAACTGTTAGCAGGCTGACCATAGGGTCAGTGCGTCTGAAGTTCAGGCTGCACTGGTAAAAGAGCCTGAAAAGCAGCCTATATTGTCATTTTTGATTTTTTTTTAACCACTGGAAAGCTTGAAATGGAAGTCTCGACACCTTTTTCAGAGGTTCCTTGAATATATCTACCGCCTGTTGGTCCATGATAACCTCATCCAGCCTCTGCCGGAGGATCAGGTATCCCAGGTTACCATGAAGCATAAACTGGCAATCTGGGCATCTAAACAGAAACTGGACTGATCCTGGCGATACGTCATTTGAATGGAGACTCTTACTTGCCACACTGTGTGATTGAATATTCCCGCCCATTGGAAGCGGTTGTCAGCCCGCAGACCCTGATGGAGAGTGTGCATCAGGGAGCTGTCAGCTCTGAGCTGTTTGACGAGCGGGCCATCAAGGTACGTGCGCGACCGTATGAACATTATCGTGTAGCAGTGGGTGCAGAGCAGGAGATGCGGTTTATTCATGTGACGGCCCGTATTCTATCCGGGCGCAGTTTGGAACAGAAACAGTGGTTGTCCAGTATTTTGCTGAAGGCTCTGGAGGGCATTCCTCTGAGAAATATAACCATCACGGTTGAAGTGGTTGATATGGAGCGTGAGGTTTACGCCAAATCAATTATTGATTGATGAGCCTGAGGGATAAAGCTTTCCAGACTCATGCTGAGGGTTTAGTTTGATCTTCAGGGTGAAACATCTCATCATAGGTTCCGGAAAAAACCAGTTGTAAGTGAGGAGCAATATGATGCCCTAGAGTTTCTTTTGCTTCACCAATGCTGTGGAAAATAGCGGGGGATGCATCATTATTTCTCAGCAAGTGTTTTCCATCCACCTGACATAAATAAATATCCCCTTCCTGACTCAGCAGTTGAACAGGCAGCTGGTTTTTTTTGAAGGTTTTTTTCAGTTCTTTAATGGTCATTGAAACTCTCCGATAGTTTTATGAAACCTGCAGAAGAAAACAACGGTTCAACTTAAATGTTTTCTTGGAATCAGCTGTCCGGCAAAAGGGTTGTCCAGTCCACTGGCTATGCCAGCAGCTCTTGCGGGAGGGTAATTTGTTACAGCTTCGTTCATCCTTTCCCGCTCAATTGGGTTGCTAATGTCGACCATGACGACAGCACCACCTTGCTGGATATGATCGTGATAAGGTTGCAGACGATAATTGTCACTTGATGCGCCGATCAATCCACCAAGCCAGGTAGGGAAGCCAAGAGCAATCAGACAGGCGAAGACGGTTCCAATGCCACCAGCGGGATGACCTTCCAAAAGGTTGTAGGTAAAGGATCCAACCACTATTGCCAGAATGATACCGACTATAAAGCCTCTTTCACCACTGTGAATGGTGTCGGTTTCTTCCAGAAAATTAAGATCGTTCAAGTGATATTTTATGGCGCGCGTGTGATCCTCGTGAGCGATGTGAATGTGATTGTGATCAATACCTGCACTTTCGAGCTGTTCAGAAAGTTCCCTGGCAGTTTTGAGCCCAGGCAATAAAAAGAGATGCTTTTTCATGGTTGCAATTCCTTTGCAGTGAAATACGTAAACACTCTTTGTTGCTTTTGCTTTTTGGAGCGTTAAAAGACTCAACCTCTGACAGTCTTAAAGAGTGGAGTTCTTGTATCGTTTGAATCAGAATAAACTTTAAGCATGACATTTTTAAAAATGTCGTTAGTCTCAAATACCTTTTGAGTTCTGCTTCAAACCTCTTATCTTGTTAACATCTACTTGTACGGCCTCCACGTAAAACTGGATTTCAGCTGTGTAAAATTTAATGCAAACTGTTTGCCAGATAAAAAATAGTATTGAAAAACATTGTGTTAGATTTTTGCTTAGGGGGGCAGATGACTAATAAAGAGGCATACCCATGAAGGTTGCACTAATTGGCGCCGGACTTTCCGGGATAAAGGCCGCAAGTCTTTTGATCGATATGGGGCATGAAGTGACGGTTTTTGAGAAGAGTCGTGGTTTAGGTGGACGGTTAGCCAATCGACGAACAGCATGGGGTAAGCTTGATATTGGTGCCCAGTACTTTACTGCCAGGGACCCGGTTTTTCAGAAACAGGTAGAGCTCTGGCTGCAAACTTCTGCCGTTCAGGTCTGGGATTTTTCACCTCATTGTGTTGAACAGGGAAAATTAATACCTTCACCGGATGACACTGTGCGTTACACCGGCTCTCCATTAATGAATCAACTGGTTTATTCTTTGAGTAATGGGCTTACGGTTAATTTTCAATGCGCTATATCGATGGTGGAAAAGCTCAGGAAAGGTTGGCGCCTGGTCTCTTCCGATGGAGAAGTATTTTCGGATTTCGACTGGTTGATTGTCAGTAGCCCTGCTGAGCAAAGCCGTATTCTTCTGGAAAACTGTTCTGATGTGATGACTGATGTGCCTGAGACCATCCATCAACCCTGTTGGGCCGTGGGCCTTGCTACCCGAGGGGAAATTCCAGAGGGTGTGGAGGGTATCTTTGGTGATGGCACCGTCCGCTGGGTTTCCCGGTTATCCAGTCGACCTGGTTTTATCAAAGCTACGAATGTTGATGATGTCTGGATGTTGCATTTTTCACCTGAGTGGTCTGAACAACAGGGTAGAGAAACGCTGGTGGACATCGGTCAGACCGGCTTGGAGTGGCTTCAGAAGATAATGGATACTGAGCTTGAAAAAAGTGCTGAATATCGACATTACTGGCGATATGCCAATATAAAACCAGTGACATTTGATAAGCCTTATCTTCTGGATGAGTTCCAGCGGCTTGCGGTCATTGGTGCCTGTTGTGCTGGTGGCAGGGTTGAGGGAGCCTGGTTATCAGCACAGAGATGTATAGAGGATCTTATAAGGTTAAGATGAGTAGAGTTTGCAATGAATGGATTCTGATAGGGGAAAAACCGCTTTACAGATTCGTTGAGTCTACGTTGCTTTAACAACCACTACACCTGCTCCAGTTCGTCTTGTGGAATTAGGCTTTACGAACCACTAAGGGGATACTTATGCCACAAAAACTAAGATAAGTATGTGAGTTACTACTTTTTGCAGCGAAAGTGATCAAGGTAGGTCCTGTGAAAATTCAAAATCCATTACAGGTGTTCAGGGAAGCCCTTAATACTCATCTGGAACACTTAATACATCCTAAAAAGTATATACCTTCCAATAACAGTGCTGAGTGTTCAGGTCAGACTCTGCATCAAAGATTAGTGAAACTGCTTCGCGCTCAACCTCCAGTCTTGCACCCAACCGGGAATAACAAACAAGAAATATCAATAGTGTTATGGTCTCATTGGAGTGGTAAAACTCAAAAGGAGGTCAAGGAGTGTTATTCGCAACTTGAGAGGGTAAATGGCTCTGTTTTGCTAACCATGGAAAAATTATTGGGTGAGGAACATCAGTTGCATGCCTGTCAAATCCCAGGTGTGCTTATCATGAACACACCCTATGTTTTGAGTGATTTTCCACATCGCCTTTCGGGGTTGCTGGATAAGGCTCTGTCAAAAGATCTCGGACTGAGGAGTCAGATATATTGCTAAGATGGTGTATTGAAAACACCGATTTTATTTGTCCGTAAAGACATTGCTGAAACACCCATGCGGTTAGAGTCACTCGAAAAGTTTTCAAAAGGTGCCGCTTTTTACCCCTATGTTGATACTACAAGCCGGTCGGACACATCTATGCTTACAATATACGTCGATGATCGGGATATCAGTGAAGCTATTTTAATTGAAGGTCTGAGGGGAGCGCTGAGGAGAGCGGTACAAAAAGCCGATAATAATCTTCCACAATTACCAGATCTTTCGAATGTCTCTGGATGGTCTGATGTGATGGAACATTATGGGGCGACCTGTGAAACTGAGTTACTTCGACATTTTAAAGTAGGGGGCATCGACAGGTTGCCAGACCTGTCGAAGATTTCTGATTGGTCAGAGTTGTTAGATAAGTACCTGAAGTCACGGGAAATAATTCAGAAATATCTGCGGTGATGCTATAAAAAGTATTTAGGTGTAGAAGTTCAGACCTGACCTGACAGTTACCGATTTTCAAGAGGGTGTCTGTCAGGTCAAATTCAGGCTATGAACTTTTCCTTCCAGATCTCTTTCCC
>OODV01000247.1 GCA_900299555.1 uncultured Endozoicomonas sp. | reverse complement strand
CTAAATCGGTAACCCTTTTCTTTTTTTGAAAAGAAATGTCAGATTAAGTCTGAACTACTCCAATTTAGGAGTATTCTCAATTAGCCATCAGTTCGCCGGTGGTTTGTATTGCTGATAACCTGTCCCGCTGCTTCAATATTGTTTCTTCTACGAAACTCTCCTGGTGTAATCCCCGTCCATTTCTTGAAAGATCGGTGGAATGCACTCAGCTCTTCAAAGCCCATTAGCAGTGCGGCGGCAGTAATACTGATATCGGACTGGCTAAGGTATTTAATGGCAATATCACGACGGTATTCGTCTTTTACCTGCTGATAGGAAGAACCTTCTTTGACCAGGTGGCGTCGAAGGGTTCTGACTGGAACATCAATCATCTCAGCTACTTCACTGAGTTTTGGGATATCGCCACCTTCTTTGCCTTCAGCTTCGCCACTGAGTAATGAACGCATTCTTGGGGCAAGGCTGTGGTTTTTCTGAATGGCCTCAATGTTAAACAGGGCGAATGGTCCTGCGCTTAGCAGTTTTTTCAGACTTTCAGGTGTTTGTACGACAGCTGCATCAAGGGCGCTGGCATTGATTTGAATAAAATTTTCAGCCTGTTTGAACTGAATTGGACACTCAAAATGGAAACGGTAATCCATCAGATTCAGCATAGCGGGGCCCATCAGGCTAACGGAGTGTACTTCAAGGTATTGGCCGGTAAGCCAGCAGCAGAAGCGATGCCATAGCGCCAGGCTATAGACCATACGCAGCTGTCGTGAGGAATTGATTTCATGGCTTTCCAGTCCATGGTAACCGGCATGAAGCATGCGGATGCTGGAACCATCATCAGAAAATTCGTAGAGAGGAAGCTCCTCCGGTAACGTGCCACCAAAGGTACTGCATCCTGAAAGGAATCCACTGGCAACATTAAAGGCGTCGCATAGGGTATTGCACTCTACAAGGGCATAGCACATGGCTTCCAGAGCGCCGGAAGACATTTCGTGATGGCTGTATTTGTTAACTTCACTTTCCAGTAACTGGGAGACCGTCAGGTAGAGTTTTCGGAAAGTATCCGGTGTGACATCAGTGGAAAGGATAATCGAATGATCCTCAGTTTGCAGCTCAAGTTGATTGTCAACGGCCAGTTTCTGGACGTCGCATCCCTTTTCCGCTGCTACCTTGAGCAACGGAACGACGTAATTTACCGGTATCAGATACTCAGTCGTCATTGTCGTTATTCTCTTGGTTGTATGGGTATTACTATTGCCTGTTTCAAATAAGGCAGTCATTGTCCGGATTAACGATGACTGCCTTGTTATTCATAAAATAATCACTGTATCAGGGCGCCCCTATGTCTTCGTTGCGGCATTTTGAAAGGCAACCAGCCTTCCTGCAATGCCGCGCCTTGTCATAAACGCCCTGATATGCTGAGCACGCAACGAAATGTCAACAGGCCCTAAGCATGCAGTAATCTATTTTTTAAATAATTTCTTGCTGGGTGCACCGTTTTCACCCAGCCACATGGAGCTGCCAATGGTGTCACCAAATGGCCAGAATCCTTTTGGATCCAGTGGTTTATTCAATGAAATATTCCGGGCTTTAAAGGTCGGTGTCCACAGAAACGCTTTTGGCTCACTCTTGACGGGCAGCAGCTGGGCGACTGGATCCCAGGGGCTTTCATTCAACTTCAGAGTGCCTTCAACTTCTTCCATATAAGCCGTGCCATACCGGCTATAGACCTGGACAACATGAGGAGGGAAGTCAAACTTGTAAGGCATCATATCAACCGCGCGGGAATACTTAACCCACCACTCATTGACTTCAAAATCCTGCAGCTCTTCGGTGATCTCCATCGGGCCTTTTACTTTGCCGCTGAACTCCAGGAAGGTATAGCCCTGGTGAGTCACACTGGCTTTGACTTCATCAAAAATCCGGTAGTACTTGGTTTCTGCAAAGAACTTGGGTTGTCCCCAGCGCTCTTTACTGCCTGCGATCGCTGCTTCCTGGTCAATGCCGATACCCAGTGTGTATTCGCCTTCCACGCCATCAACGTCTGCAGCAACATTCACCACAACACCGTACTCAGGCTCATTCAGAACCGGGAAGTTGTAGATAATGATTTTAACGGTTGGGTTTTTACCTGGCTCAACACCTGGAGGGAGCAGCTTGGCAATGCATTCAGGATCCGTTTCATAGGAGATTTTGAGCATTGGCCAGTTGATGATATCGCCGGGTCTGCCCATAGTCGGTGCGGGAGTTTGGCTCATGAATTGCCTCTCTTCTTATTTTTTTGCGAGGGTTGCCAGGTTTGAGTTCCAATGGCCTGGATATACCCAGAGAAAAATTACGGGACTCACTCTCTTAGAGCGTGACAGCAGTCCCGTATACAGCATGGATTAAGCGGTTGCGAGCAGCTCATCCTTGCGGTTTGCTTCTTCCAGCTCCTGCTCATCGTAGAACTGGTTGAACCACTTACGGTACTGACCGATAGGTCCGTCACCATCGCACAGGATCGGAGTTGGTTTGTAGACTTTGTTTTCCCAGATGGGTACGTCCTGCTGAACCTGATGAACCAGTTCCTGAACAAAACCGTCTGCGTAGATTTTCTTCATATCTGACTGAGCGGTTGGCAGAGTGAAGTTAAAGCGCAGGTGGATGTTCTGGTCATCAACAGGCGTTACGGTTGCCATCAATACCACTTCGAACAGGCGCATGAACTTTTGATACGTCTGACCCGGGCCTACGTTGTAGGACTCAAGGCGAGCGGCTTCCAGGTTGTCACCGGTGTGGTTTACAGAGCCATCTTCTTCTACCGCATGGGTTTGAGCATCGAAAATGGTGCTGCGACGGTGACCTTTCATCTCAACTTCACTTTCGGGCATGAAGGGAACGTTATGGACAGTCACAAAGTGAGCAATATCGGCAGCATTTTCACCGGTTTCCTGAATGATTGACTTGATGTTCCAGTCAAACTTGCGGAACTCGGTCCAGCCTTCAGCACCCACTTCGGGGATAACATCCACTTCCCACATCGGTGCCACTTCTTCTTTCGGATGGTACCAGGCCCAGATCATCTGGTTACGCTCAACCACCGGGTAGCTGCGGATGCATGGCTTGTCTTTGACTTTGGGTGGAATGCGCTTGGCGTAGGGGATGTCCGTCAGCATACCTGTGCCATCAAACTTCCAGGCATGGAAAGGACAGCTGACACTTTCGCCTTTCACAATACCACCATGGCCCAGGTGAGCACCCAGGTGAGGGCAGTAGGCATCAAGCAGAGCGGCTTCACCGGATTCGGTACGGAACAGAACCAGTTCCTTGCCGAAATACTTAACAGCTTTGACTTCACCGACTTTCAGATCTTCCGAGTATTCCACAGCATACCAGCCAAAAGGGATTGGCTTGTTATAACGCTTGCTCATGGAGTGATTCTCCCAAATCCAGTTTTATTGTTGTTGTCATTCAATCCGCACTCAGGAAACGGCCTTCTGAGAAGAAGATCGAATATCCAGCTTGGTAACTGTTGTAAAATAAGTTACCGCAGTGTAAGTTTGCAATCAAGTATCCAAATGAACTGAAAATTGTCACAGATCAAAATTCAGGCAGATTGGTGCTCACATGTCGTAGAAGTGGAAAAAACACTTCCAATGTCAGCTTGTCGCTAAGAGCGTGGAGAAAAAAATAATGAAAGACTTCAAAGACAAGGTTGCAGTAATTACCGGTGGTGCCAGCGGCGTTGGTCGTGCCATTGCCCTGTTACTGGGTAAAGAAGGCGCCAGGGTGGTTGTCTCTGATATTGAACCGACGGCTCTGGATAAAACCGTGAGTGAGCTTCAGGCTAATGGTGTTGACAGCTTTGGTTTTCAGGCCGACATCACCAAGCAGGAAAGTCTTGACGCCCTGGCAGAAGCCACTCTGGAAAAATACGGTGAAATGCATCTGGTCTTTGCCAATGCCGGTGTAGGAACCGGTGAGGCTGGTAATATGTGGGGCTATAACATGAATGACTGGGAGTGGGGTTTCCGGGTAAACACCTGGGGTCTCATCAATACCATCAATGCGTTCATGCCAAAGCTGATGGCCCAGAAGCAGGAAGCACATTTTGTCGTGACCGGTTCCGGTAACGGTGCTTACTTTATGTTGCCCCATACCCCGATTTACACGGCTACCAAGGCTGCTGCTCAGGCCATTACTGAAAACCTGTACTTCCAGCTGCAGCAGATGAACTCCAAGGTTAAGGTGAACGCACTGTTCCCGGGACCTCACGTGGTTAACACCGGCATCTTTAACTCTGAAAGAAACCGTCCGGAAGATCTGCCGACCGACCCTAACAAGCCGGATTCAGGTATTCACTCTGTTGAAGACATGCGTGCGATCATGGCTCAGTTTAAAATGGAGCTGCAGACCACTGAGCCGGAAGAAGTCGCTGAAATGGCACTTCAGGGAATCCGTGAGAACAAGTTCTGGATTGCCCCCATGACGGACAAAATCCGTACCGCGATTCAGGAGCGTACCGACAATATGCTCAATGGTGTTAACCCGACACCTCCTAACGTTATCTAAGACCCAGTTTATAGATAACTATTTTTTGCTTCACAGTTCCGTTGTCTGTGAAGCAAAAACCTCCTCTTGATAAAGATTGGTTTCTGGTACTGTCCAGTGTCAGCGACCATTGTGATTCTTATTTTTTAAGGTTAGTTTATCGCTTTATGAGAGCTCCTCCAGAGTCAGAGCGCATAATCCTATAGAAAAGAGGTTAGATCGTTGACTGTCCAGACAATGGGACGCCGCGAACGTAAGAAGCAGGCGGTAAGGGATAAAATCAGTGAGGAAACCATCGCACTGATCAGACGACAGGGGGTTGACGGTGCAACGGTTGAGGCCATTTGTGAAAAGGCAGATATAGCCAAAAAGACCTTCTACAACTACTACGGCTCAAGACATGAGCTGATGATTGAAATCTGTGATTCAAAAATTCTGGTTCTGAACCAGGAGCTGGTGGAGGCAGCCCTTGGGTCGGGGAAGCCACTTGAAGAGCAGCTGACCTTTATGTTTGATCAGATGAAAACGAATTACACCCATGCAGATCATCTTGAAAAAGAGTTGATCGATTATATGGTCTGTAATTTCCCAAACCACCGAAGCCAGGGTGTGAATCAGCTTAATTTTATGAACAAGTGGTACACGAGGCTTTATGAGCACCACGTTGCCCGACTGAAACCTTCGCTGACGCCCGATTTCTGTGCAGAAGTCACCGTCGCCATGGTTAATGGCCTGACGCTGAACTGGCTGAATGATGAACAGTACAATATTGAAGACCGGTTGGATAAATTGAAATGTTATCTGATTGATAGTTTTCTTGCAGAGACTACAGGCAGTTGACTCATCAGGAGTACGTAGCGCTCCTGATATGTATATTACGCATCAACAGGAATGGAAACTTTTGCTGCGAGTCCGGGCATACAATCACTTAGAACAATTGAGCCATGATGCAAACCAGCTACGGCTTTAGCGAGTGATAGTCCCAACCCTAAGCCGCCATCGGTGCGGCTCTTGTCAACACGATACAGGCGCTCAAATACCCGTTCTTTCTCTTCATCTGGAATACCCGGACCATCATCCTCTACTTTCAACCATGCAACACGGTCTGCTTTATCAAGACCACAGCCAAGAGTAATGTTACTTCCTTTCGGGCAGTAACGCAGGGCATTTTCAATCAGGTTTGCGGCCTGCTGGATCAGTAGCTCTCTATCTCCCTGAATAATAACTGGAGACTCTTCTTTAACGACGTGCAGTGACATCTGTGCATCTTCAGCAACGTCCTGGTAAATCTCTGCCACGGTATCTACGACCTGAGCCAGATCTATGCGGGTAAAGCGACTTCTTCGTGCACCAGACTCAATCTGGGTGATTCTCAGTAAGGCATCGAAAATAGACGTCAGTCGCTGTGAATCCTCAAGGGCATTATCCAGCTCCTTGAAAAAGGATTCACTTTGGCTGGTAATAGATTGCTCTGCTTCATCCCTCAGTGTCAGCAGGTTATGACGTAAGCGGGTGATCGGTGTTTTCAGTTCATGGGCGATATTAGAGGAAATATCCCGCATGGCAGCAACAGAGCCTTCCAGTCGTGACAGCATCTCATCAATAGAGACGGATATCTTTGCCAGATCATTGTAGGTGTGCTTTTCACCGGTGCGTGCTGATAAATTACCCTCCGCAGCCGCATTTAATACCCACTCAATTCGTGAAATTCGCTTCTGACTGTGGCGGCTCAATGCCATCACAATGACGGTTGTGAATATCGAGACCAATATGCCTGCCAGAATAAAGCCTGAAGTCAGAACGGCGAGAATTTCATCGTCTTCAATGGGGTCATCATCAATATAACTTAAATCTCGGTTTTGCTCTCTCACCAGTTCTCTGGACTCTTTGACAATCTCCCGGCTCTGCTTACCCAGTTCGTAATCCACATACAGAAAGGTGACAGAGGCCATTAGCACCAGGCTGATGATCGATACCACGCCAAACATTAAGCCCTGTTGAATCGCAGAACTTTTGAGCCATGAGGGAAGTTGGTTGGGCAGGCGTTTCCATAATGCCGATAAATACAGGCGTACCTCCTGAGTATCAGGAAACTGGAATTTCATTAGCTCATACCTACCGTCGTTTTATACTCCAATTTATAGCCTGCGCCTCGAACGGTCTGAATCAGCGTGTCGCCAAATGGTTTTTCCAGCTTGTTTCTCAGACGGCTGATGTGTGTTTCGACAACACTGGTCTGAGGATCAAAGTGAATATCCCAGACATGCTCAAGCAGCATAGTACGAGTAATCACCCGGCCCGGATGACGCAGGAACAGCTCGAGAATACGAAACTCTTTGGGCTGCAGATCCAGTGTCTTCCCCTGACGTATGGCGGTGTGTTCAAACAGGTTCAGAATTACATCGCCGTACGTTAATTCAGGCTTTGTTTCAGTTGATTTCAGAACCTGACGGCGTGACAGTGCTGTAATCCGTGCGAGTAACTCGGAAAATGCGAAGGGCTTGGTCAGATAGTCATCACCACCGGCTTCCAGGCCTTCAACACGATCATCAACACCACCCAGAGAGGTCAGAAACAAAATAGGTGTTGCCACCTGAGCGGCCCGTAATGCCTTTACCAGAGAAAGCCCATCGATCCCCGGTCACATGCGATCGACAACCGCGACATCATACTGATCAGTCATGCAGAGTGTCAGGGCATGCTTACCATTATCGATAGCCTCCACCTGATGGCCTGCTTCCCGAAGGCCTTTTTCAATGAAACTGCTGAGGCTTGCATCATCCTCTACCAGCAATACCCGCATGGCCGCACTCTCTTTTGTGGAATACATCGTTGCGGCTTACGCCGCAACGATTGGGTTATTGGACTTCTGAGCATCACCTGGTTCAGCAACATCATTATCCTGAGCTTTGTACTGCTGCCATTTAGCAATGATCACCGCCGCCACGCCCGCGAATAAACAAGCGCCCAGTGTCACCAGCCCCATCATGAAAAACAGGGAGAACGATAACACGCCGGTCACTTCTTTAAGACCATTTTTGCGTATTTTCATGACTGTTGATCGAACTCGGGACCACAGACCGGATGTTGTTTCAGATGTGCTCATCAAATGACTCCCGCATACCATTTGGTTTTCTATTAAGATTTGCTGACAGGTCTGATAGCATCAATTCTGGTTTCAATGTGCTGACCACGGGCGTTCAACAGCTCAATTTCATAAGACACTTGGTTGTGGTCGTCTTCCATCTCCACATGCCATACCTTGCCACCAAACTCAGACTCGGACTGTTGAACCGCCTCTTTCAGTGAGAGGTATTTGCCATTACTGATGCCCGACAGCCACAGAGCGTTTTCAAGCTGGTCATCATGGTCGTAATCATGATCACTACGGTGATTGCTCAGAATGACTTCACCAGTTTGCGCATCAATAATGGTTTTAATCTCTTCACCGCTTTTATCAGCCAGTTTGATTTCATACACTGCCTGACCCATTTTTATTTCGCGTTCTGCCTCAAGTGGTTCTGCGCCGGTATGGTTTCTAGCAATTTCTACTGCTTTTAGCAGAGGCACCGTATCTTCGCTGAGGGACGTAGGCGCATCACCTGCATTGACTGAACCTATGGCCATCATTGCACTCATACCAATAAAGGCAGACAGGGCAGCAGATTTAACAATGTTTGACTTTTTCACAGTAACTTCCTCATAACCAGGATTAACATGACAGGGACATCCCCTGTTGATGTGGCCACTATACTCAGGAAGATTTTCAGGAAGGTTTCCGGAACTATACATTTTTGTAAGAATTAATTTGTTCAGGAAGTAGAATGCTAATTTTGCTTTTTATCTACCTTGTAACACTGATCCAGAAGGTAGGAGACGAGAACACCGGTACCTACACCAATACACGACTCAAACAGACGCAAGGTTGCGTTGAGCAGCGGGTTAATGTCCGACACTGTTGAGACAATGATGACGACTGAAATGGTTATTGCTGCCAGCTTTACATGTTGCCCACAGTTGATCTGATAACAAAGGAGTGAGGCAGCGCCAATAAAAAGAGCATAGGTAATGGCGTTGAAAGTGAATAACAGCAGGTAGATTGCAGCAAAGACAGAGCCGATGGCTGAACCGATAATTCTGGTTTTTGCGGTAGAAATACTTTCCTGCACAGTGGCAGGTTCAGACACAATCAGTCCCGAGATGACTGCCCATAACCCCCCAATCATGGCCGTTGGCTCGTAGGAAAGCCGGCTGAAAATATAGCCTGACATATAAGCGATAAAGGCAATGCAGCTGTAACGAAGGGTTGAACGAACGGCCATTCGTTCCATACATCAACACCCTGATCATTTTGGGTAATTGAAATATAGTCAATCTGTGAACAATCGAGTGGGGGGGTTGCCTTTAGCACCCCCATTTGAATAGAAAGCTATTTCAGGCAGTGCCTTCTTTCATCTTTTGATGAAGTTCCTTGTAATAGGGCATAGCCTCTTTCATACCACTTTCCGTTGTATAGAGAGGCTCATAACCCAGGTCGCGGCGGGCTTTATCGATACTGAAGAAATTATTAATACCGATTCTTTCAAGGGCCAGAGTAGACTGAGGTGGTTCGCTAACTTTAAACCACTGATGGAGTTTCTCCCAGGCTGAGATAACCATTTTAATGAGCTTATAGGAGATTCGTTTTTTCGGGTAAGGATAACCTAGCTGCTCTACCAGTGGGCGGGAAAACTCCATCATGTTGATGGGGTCTCCATCGTTGATGAAATAAGCCTGACCCGAGGCATTGCCACTCTTACTGAGTTGGCTTGCAGCCAGCAGTTTGCCGTGAATCAGGTTGTGTACATACGAGTTATCGAGTCGTGCTTTTCCATCACCTACCAGGGCCTTAAAGGAACCGTTGAGCAGCTCCTTGATCAATAGTTTAAACATGGTCTGGTCGCCGGGCCCCCAGATACCGCTGGGACGTATTGCACAGGTATATAGCCCATTCCGGCCATTGGCTGCCAATACCTGCTGCTCTGCCTTGGCCTTGGTTTCTGTGTACAGGTCTCGGAATCCATCGACATAAGGCAGGGCTTCGTTACCATTGGCAATGGGCTGACCATTGATAACGACACTGTTGGAACTGGTACTCAGCTTTAGAGCTTCACTGGTACATTCGATTTAATTTTTATATGAGTTAAACCAACCGTCACACATAATAAATCCAGGCGGTTGTGATGTACTCTTTAGAACAAACAAAAATATTAAAAGAACTTTCGTTCTATATTACTTTCCTTACCAGAGCTGTTTCTGCGAAAGCTGCACCAGTGTTTTGCGAATTGCTCATTGGTAGCATGCTCTCCGGTGAGGGGTTCCTGACTCAGGCTCTGCTTGCCATCCAGTACGATAAAGTCTGGAGCAGCTATCATCATTGGGTTGCCTTCGGGTGCTGGCGTTGGCGAAATCTTGCTCATCAACTGACACTGTTAGTCAGTTCCAAAGCACCTGAAGAGGAACCGGTTCCCGTTATTCTCGATGACCTGATCCTTGAGCGTTGTTCAGAGAACGCGCCTGCCTGTCGCATCCACCGACAGCACAGCCAGAAAAAGAACCGTGC
>OODV01000246.1 GCA_900299555.1 uncultured Endozoicomonas sp. | reverse complement strand
CGAACATTAAGCTCGAAACCCAGAGCAGCATAGACTGCTTGTAGAGTCGGTAATATAAGAGAATTGGCCAGTTCAGAAGTTACACTGGAAATGCTTTATTAATTTCAGAAATAAACTTCTCAAACGTCCGTAATACCTAAGCTCTAAAGCTGAGGAACTGGTATAAACCAGTCGTTTAACCCCCTGAGTCAGGCAGGCATCAATAATATTCTGTGTACCGCCAAGGTTGATGTCATAAGACAGCTTTTTCACCTGCTGGCTAACGACCTTGGTTGAACGAATTTCAATAACAGCGGCCGTATGGAAAACCGTATCAATTCCTTCACATACTTTGGTGACCAGTGTTTTATCACAGATATTGCCCTGTATCTTCTCAAGATCAGGGTGCTCAAGATCACACTCTGCCAGGTCGAAAACCCTAACCTGATGCCCCCGGTTCAGAAGCTCTCTGGCAAGATTCTTACCCAGAAAGCCAGCACCACCAGTGACCAGAACTTTACCAAGTTCCACAGGTTCAGGAAGATTATTTTCGGTTGTCATAAGCGAAGTACACTGCTGTCATTATTATTGTTCACGATGAAAATGGTGATATCCCCCAATCGGTTACTGGTTTGAGGAAAGTGCATTTTCAACTGATGGCTACTGAGCCATTTTTGTCAATCCCCGCACATGTCACATACCACATATGGATTACGGGATTGACTAAAACCCGTCTTGGTGCAGACGAATATTCCGGTTTCAACAATGGGCGGTATAATACGAATCAATCGATTTCTTATGAATAGGCTTACTCATGGCGTATACGGCAGCCGCATTACATATTCTGGTCAAGCATAGAGAGCTGGCCGAAGACATTATTAAACAGCTCAAAAAAGGCGCCAAGTTTGATGTCCTGGCGAAGAAGCACTCTACTTGCCCATCGGGTAAAAAAGGTGGGCATCTGGGAGAGTTCAGGAAAGGTCAGATGGTGCCAGCCTTTGACAAAGTATGTTTTACCGGTGAATTGCTGACCCCTCATCTGGTGAAAACCAAATTCGGCTGGCATGTGGTTAAAGTGCTTTATCGAACCTAGAGAACTTCTACTCTTGTCTGGAACTTCTGTTTAATTGCCTCTACCAACTCCGGAAAATCCTTTCCTCCCGAGTCACTGCCCATAAAGTGCCCCCGGTCTTTGAATTCATAATATTCCGGGGTCAGTTGGTCACGCACAAACCTTGCTTCTTCTACCGGGATCAAAGGGTCATCTTCTGAGTGAAACTGAATGATCCACTGTTGGTTAGCTTTTATCGCTTCCCATTGCCACGGAGCATCGTAAAAACCACTGGCTTTTTCTGTTGGGTCACCCAGGTCGGTGTGACAGGCTGAAACCAGAATGCTTCCAATCAGGGAGTGGGTTTCGGCATAGCGCATAGCCGCCAGTGCCCCGGAAGAGTGACCCACCAGAATAACCTCACTGTCTCCGTTTAGCTGCTTTTCCATAAAATTCAGCCAGATATCCTGATGAGCAATGATATTATCCGGGAAGGTCTCAAGAACGACATCAAACCCCAGTGCCGAAAGTTCTCTGGCTGCGGATCTATACCAGTGATGGGTGGCGGTGCAACCGCCATTACCGTGGATAAAGAGTACTTTCACTGGTTTCTCCAATGGATCAATGATTTCGTCAACTGTAGTCTGTTTATCCTGGATAGAGATTGCCCAGTTCCTGGTCATTTCCTTTTTCAGTCTTTTCGTTCCTGATTCTTCGGCAATCTTCAAGCAGTGTATTTAGCAGAGCGTGTATATCAGTAACACTTGGCTCAGCTGAGTAGAGGCTACCTTCCAGCGCATTACAGCTTGCTTTGAGTTTACTTGAGCCAAGCTGATTCAGGCAGTCAGACAGTGATGCAAGTTTTTCATTCTGGAGATAAAAACGACTCCAGTTTTGTAATTCATTCAATGCCTGACGCGCATTTTTCTGCTGGCAGGCAGTTTCCAGATGGACAAATGCTGCAGCCTCCTGAGCCTGATTTTGCGAAGGGGGATTTTTAGCGTCTATTTTTTCAGGGCTATTCGTCTGTTTTCCGGAACTGGATTTGAAACGCCAGATACCAAGGGTTACCAACCATAACAGTGCGAAGAGAGCGGTTAAGACCTGCCATAGGCGAATGGATGTGTTATTGGATTCATTGGAAACAACGACAGATTCCGGACACTCGGTGGCCTTGTGTTCTTCTGACTCTGCTGGAGTAGCTATTGATAGAGGCGGCGTCTGTGTCCTGGCATTGGGGTCCGCTGCAACATGAATGGTGGTTGCCGGCAGGGTGGAAATCCTGGTTTCACCCCTGGTCGTGTCGAACCAGCTGTATTCGACCTCTGGCAATGTGATGGTACCTGACTGGGTTGGAATCATGGCAATAGAGTCAGTACGCTGGCCTTGAATACCATTGAGGCTTTCTCTGTCTTCTGTACCTGATTTGTCTGGGTAGCTGTTAACACCCTCAGGTTGAGGCATCAGTATGGGGGGCAGCTGAGCGGCACTGAGTCCATCCGCTTTGACCGTAATGGTTCGGGTAATGGCATCACCGACCTTCAAAGTGTTCAGAGGTTGGCTCCAGGTTTCCTGAATAGTCAGGTTTCTTGCGGGTAGCCAGGTCTCTTTGACGGGGTAATTGTCAGGCTTTGGTTTTACTTCAACCCGGATTTCCGGTGAGCGGGCAATGACAGGTTTGCCACCATTTGAAAAGATACTGCCAAATGGGTCACGGGGTTCAGCGGCAACACCGGTAAACGTGAGTGCTGGTATAACCATTTCACCCACAGCCTGGGGATGAATTGAATATTTCAGCTCAAAGCCGCGATAGCGAATACCATCAATAATAGTGTCGAATTTTTGGGTCTCACCCAGCTGTTGAATCAGGGTATCGTCGATACTCAGGGCGCTTAAGCGGTTATCATCATAAAGCTGAACGCGAAACAAAATCTGCAGGGTGAATATCAGCTCCTGTTGCACATAGATACTTTCACTGCTTACTTCAGCTTTGATAAAAAGTGGGCTGGTATCGCTTCCGGAATCATCACTTGCTTTATCTCTGACCTCAATGGTGATCGGTTCGGACTGCTGATCACCGAGTTTTATCGGAGGAATGACAACATTACCCTGCTGTTTGGGAACAAGAGTGATCACCCAGTCACGGCTGTACTCCCGTTTACCGTTAATGATGCTGGTTTGGCTCTGCTGCCGGGTACCCAAGACATCAAAGCTCCATTCCAAAGGTGAGAGGTCGGGGGCATCACTGTTATTCACATCGGTTCTGAGTGTCAGTTCCAGAGTCTCATGGCTGGCAATAACGGTTCTATTGACACTGGCTGTAAACGCTGCGTTAGCCATTAGAGGTGTGATAAGACATATCAACATCACCAGGGAAATGCTTCTCATCATGCTTCCGAATGGTTTGGTTAAGCGTTTTGCAGGACTCTTTCTCATGGTTTGTGAAGCTGTTTTATGAAAACAAAATAAAAAACGGATTGATGATCGCCAGAGTAACCGGTGGTCTACCATGATGCCCCCTCCCTGTTATTCTTTTGCTGAAGAGCACGCTGCTGTTGCAGGAACTTTCTTCTTAATAAACCACCCGGGTCATCAGGGATGGTTCTCAGCCAGCTCTCTATGGCTTGCTGCTCTGGAGAAAGGGGGTGGTCATTCAGTGAATCTGCAACCGCCTTTCCGGTTTGATTATCTGAGCTGTTTTGATCTGTCGGTTTAGCTTGCTTAGTGGTGCTGTCGGCACTTTTTTCTGACTGTTCTCCTGATGATTCCTTCTGACTTTGCTGTTGACCTTCTTCATCAGGAGTCATTGTTTCCTTGCTGGAGGAAGATTGGCTTTCAGGGGGGAGAGAGCTTTCCTGCTGGTGTTTTCCATTTGGGTCCTGCTGGTAGTCACTTGGCTGGCTTTCCAGGCCTTCACTCTCTCCAGAGTCCTGCTGTTGTCCTGATGGATCTTTTTGATCAGATTGCTGTTTTTGATTACTTTGACTTTGCTGACCACTATCTCCACCTTGGCCTTGTTGCTGTTCTTCACGCTTTTTTTTCTGCAGCTCTTCAGTTACCTTCTCAAGGTTTTGTGCAGCGTCTTTTAATTCCGGGTTCTTTGACAGCGCTTTTTTATAAGCGTCTATTGATTCCTCTAAGTTACCTGCTTTAGCCAAAGCATTGCCGCGGTTATAGTCACTTTCAGCATCATTCATGTTCTTGAGGATATCAGCCGCAGCTTCATATTCATGATTTTCAAATAGTGCCTGTGCTTTCCATGCTGGATTCTCAAAGAGTTCTGCCGCTTTTGCAGGGTCACCCGCCTGAAGTGCTCTCTGTCCCTGCTGGTCCCGGGTCTGCCAGAGATCATCCCAGCTGAATGCTTTGGCCTCCTGTGTCATCGGTAGCAGGGTAATCATTACCACCATTAACCAACCTCTGCGAAAGCCAAACAAGGCAGCAGGCAGGAGTAACCACACCAGCCAGTAACCGGCGTCATACCATTGCTCCAATGTCTGGTCGGCAGACTCTCGTTCAGAAAACAGCGGCTTATTGCTGGTGGCGGGAACTAGTGCTTTCAGATCAGTATCCGCGAGGGTCATCGTCTGGTAACGCCCGCCATTAGCTCTGGCCAGTGCCTGCAGCCGGTCTTGATCCAGCTGGGGGACGACGATGGCTCCCTGTTTATCCTTCAGGTAGCCACCTTTGGGTAATGGAATGGGGGCTCCCTGTTCGGTGCCTGTTCCCAGGATGGAAAGGCGAAGCGGGCTATCTTTCAAAAGGTCTGTAATCTGCTCTGCCTGTGCTTTAGAGATTGAGCCTGTGACCAGTAGAATATCGCCGGGTTCATTGCTGCCCTGGGTGATCAGTTCTTTGGCCAGTCGAATCGCATCAACGGGATTGTTGCCCTGCACAGGCATAACATCAGGACTGAGGGCTTTGACCAGATTGTTTAGTGTGCGATTGTCGTCAGTTAAGGGGGCAACGGTATGTGCTGATCCCGCGTAGGCTACCAGTGCGGAGAGCCCTTCACTGCGTAGATTGAACAGGTCCTGCAGTTTAAACCGGGCTCTGGTGAGTCGATTGGGCGACAAGTCTGCTGCAAACATATTGAAAGAAAGGTCAACAGCAACCACCAGGGGATGTTGGTTTTTACTGATGGGAACCGGCTGTTTAATCCAGGTAGGGCCTGCCATTGCCAGGCAGGTGACGATCCAGCCAGACAAAACCAGCATCAGCGGCCAGCGAACCGGCTTTTTATTGTCTCCTTCAAGCAGCCAGGGAAGCAGTTCAGGGGCAATGACTTTTGTCCAGTTTCCCTGAGTCTGCTGCTGTTTCAACAGAAATAAAACCAGCAGAAAGCAGGGGAGTAACATAAGAAGCCAGAGCGGCCTTAAAAAGTGAAACTGTGAGATCAACTCCATCATAACCGTGCTCTCCTTTTAGCTTCAGTACTCCCTCTGGTATCAGCATTCGATCGGGTAAAGGCGCTTCCTGGAAAAATGTTCATGAATGCGGGTATCAGGCTGAGCAGCAGAGCGAACCCCATAGGCCAGAAAAACAGGTCTTTGCTGGGGCGGAAGGTCTCTTCCTCCTGTATCGTGGGTTCAAGTTGGTCAAGCAGGGCATAAATTTTGTTGAGTTCTTCAATATTACGAGCCCGGAAGTACTGGCCTCCCGTCAGTTCTGCCATCTCTTTCAATGTTTTTTCATCCAGGTCGGCAGATGGGTTGACCCGGCGGGCACCAAAAAAGCTGCGTTCAATCATCTCATCAGCGCCCAGGCCAATGGAGTAGATTTTAATCCGTTCTTCTTTTGCAATCTGGGCAGCCTGTAATGGTGAGATCTCTCCGGCAGTGTTGGCGCCATCGGTGAGGAGAATAAGTACCCGACTGTCTTCCGGCCGTTTGCGTAAATGTTTGACCGCCAGGCCCAGTGCATCACCAATAGCCGTTTTGTTGCCTGCCATGCCGATGCCGGACTCATTCATCAGTGTTTTCACCGTTTGCCGGTCAAAGGTTAGAGGGGTCTGAAGGTAGGCCTGGGTTCCAAACAGAATCAAACCCAGCCGGTCGCCCCGGCGGCGCTCAATAAATTCATTCATTACGGATTTGGTAGCAGTGAGGCGATCAATCTGGCGACCATCAATGACCATGTCATTGATTTCCATACTGCCAGAGAGATCAACGGCCATCATCAAGTCACGACCACTGTTCTGAAACTCAATGGGCTCCCCTAACCACACGGGTCTGCTGGCGGCCAGTAATAGAAGCATCCAGATAAACCAGGGAAGTATCCTGTGCGATGTTGATGGTGTTGTTTTTTCTGTTTTCTGTTCGCCAACCATTGATGATAATTCCCTGTAGAAGGGAATATGCAGTGCTGAACCAGTAACATCACTGGCGGGTTTAATAAAACGATAAACCAGCAAAGGTAGTGGCAGTGCGATCAGGATCCAGGGCCATTCAAGCTCAAGCATGGTGTTTCTTTATCCATCGCCGGGTCAGTGTGTAAATATCTTCAGCGTGCAGTGAAGCGTTAGGGTTATAACGGTCATTATTGAATGCGCTGTTGTTGAGAAACTCCGGCGTGCTTCCTGTTTCAGCCAGGAACTGGCACCAGTATTCACCATTCAGGCCAGCCACATCGCGCTTGGAAAAGGCGTGCAGCGCAACTCTCTTTAACAGCTCATTGCAGTCACGGGCAAAACGGTGTGGGGACTGATGCGCTTGATACTCAAAAAGTGCCTTGCTGGCCTGATGCAGTGCGACCGTGCGATAGCGGTTTTTCTTCCATCGACGATAGATGTATAAGGTCAGAAGGGCCAGTATGGTAATTACGATTGCTGTCAGCACCCACCAGCCAATGGCGGGTGGCCAGAGACCAACAGGGTCTGGAAGGTGATTGGGGCGGAGCTGATCTAATGGGTTTTGTGCTTCCATGACTACTCCTGGCTGTTAATCCTGACACCGTAACGGCCCAGAAGCTGTTGTGCGGAAGGTTGCGCTGACGTTATTTGCAGTAAGGGAATTCGAAAGCGTGAAAGCATTTTCTGCAGCTGCTCATTTTGTTTCAGGTAATGCTGATGAAATTGCTGGCGGAGCTGTTGCTGACGGGTATTAATCATCAGGCTGTGCATGCCATCGGTAACAGAATATCGATTCGGCGCTGGCAGCTCTGATTCCAGTGGATCGCTCACTTTGATGGCCATCAGTTCATTGTGGCGGGCAAGCTGGGACAGGTGTTGCTCTGCTTCTTCATTGATATGGTTGAAGTCGCTGATCAGAAATATCTGGGTTCCCGGATGGGCAACGCGACGGGCATGCCTGAGGGCTCTGGTCAGGCCGTGTTCGGCATCCAGGTTCGATATGGATATAGCTCGAAGTTTTCGGTTCATTCTTTCTGTCTGGTTCAGCCAGTGCATCAGTGTTTTTCTGGAGCGTTTTGGTCGCGTTTCCTGAAGCTCCTGCTCGTTAAAAATAACGCCACCGATGCGGTCACCATGATTCAGTGTTACCCAGGCTATCAGTGCTGAGATTTCAGCCGCAGTGACCGATTTGAAGTTGTGCTGGCTGCCGAAGAACATGGAGTGGCTCTGATCCAGTAACACCATAACCGGCCGTTCACGCTCTTCCTGAAAGACTTTGGTGTGTGGCTTCATTCTTCTGGCAGTGACCCGCCAGTCGATGGAACGGATATCGTCACCGAACTGGTAAGCCCGAACCTCCTCAAAATCCACGCCTCGTCCTTTAAAAGGAGAGCGTGCATTTCCCAGCATCTGCTGTTGGCTTCGTCCGGGGCGGAACAGTGGCAGGTCTTTAGCCTGAAGCCGCAGGTTCACCAGACTTTGTAATGTGCAATAGGCACCGCTCATAGTTCTTCCAAAACCGCTTTGCGACGGCTCTTTAGGCTACAGGTACCAGTTTCAATAACTGGCTGATAATCTGGTCTGCGTCTTTTCCTTCCGCTTCAGCCTCAAAGGTCAGCAGCAATCGATGGCGAAGAGCATCGTGGGCGATTGCCTGAACGTCATCAGGGCTGACAAAATCACGGCCATCCAGCCAGGCATGGGCTCTGGCACATCTATCCAGAGCTATAGTACCCCTTGGACTTGCACCATATTCAAGCCAGCCTGCCAGCTGGTCGCTGTAAAGGGAAGGGTTACGGCTGGCATTGATCAGCTGAACGATATATTCCTCTACTGAGGGCTCCATATGAACCGACAAGACTTCCTGTCTGGCCAGAAGAATCTCTTCCTGTTTCAGAGGGTTTTCCGGGCGTTCAACCGATGCGTGCATGGCTTCGCCTCTGGCCAGCCGCAGAATAGCGCGCTCAGCTTCAATATCCGGATAGCCAACCCGTACATGCATAATAAAGCGATCCAGCTGGGCTTCCGGCAGGGGGTAAGTACCTTCCTGCTCAATGGGATTCTGGGTCGCCATCACCATGAATACATCAGGTAGGGAGTAGGTTTTCTGACCCACACTGACCTGACGTTCAGCCATGGCTTCCAGTAATGAGGACTGTACTTTGGCTGGAGCCCTGTTAATTTCATCAGCAAGGATCAGGTTGTGAAAGATGGGGCCGGGCTGGAAACGAAAACTGCCATCTTCCGGCAGATAGATGTCGGTACCGGTGACATCTGCGGGCAGCAGGTCAGGGGTAAACTGGATTCTGTGAAAATCAGCATCCAAACCGTCCGACAGCGCTTTAACTGCACGGGTTTTAGCCAGGCCAGGTGCACCTTCAACCAACAGGTGACCATCGGCAAGCAGGGTAATCAGCAGGCGATTGACCAGATGCTCCTGGCCAATGATCGTGCTGGAAAGATAATTTTTCAGCTGACTGAATTGTGTAAAACAGTGGCTTGTCGACATTCTATTTCAACCCGGAAATCCGTCTGTGTCTTTCAAAAGGAGTACATGAAAGGGTTTGAAATACTCCAGAGTTATCTGAAAGCACTAGGAAATTGTCGGATTTTTCGCAGCAAGTCTGTGATAAGCCTGACAAGTTCCTAGACACACCCCATTACAGTTTGGAAATTCTACAAGTCATTTGGACTATTTATAGGCCCTGTCATTGGGTCTTGGCGAATGCTTTACGGTTATAAGACCTATTTTTGACAGCACCCTTCAATATAGGCTCGCCAAGGCCGATGGTCTAGTACAAGGATTTCACTTACAACGAATATGTATGCACATTGGAGACGGCAGGGATGGGCCAGTTAAATAGCCAGGAACGTGAAGAGACACTGGATAAACTGATTGATGACTTGGCTGCCCATATTCCGGTAGAGCAAATGGATGTTTTTCGTGAGTTTGTCTACCGGTATTACTCCCTGGATACCAGAGAGGATCTGGTGTCTGGTAACTGGCAGGATTTTCTGGGAGCGACCCAGTCATTCTGGAAATTTATTCAGTATCATAATCCGGATCAGCCACGTATTGAGGTGATCAATCCTGAATATAATATGCATGGCTGGCACTCTACCCATACGGTCATCCGTATTCTCCATCGGGATATGCCTTTTGTGGTGGACTCAGTCAGGATGAAACTGAATGAGTATGGCTGCACTATTCATTTACTGCGCAATGGAGTGCTTTATTCCCGCCGCTCGGAGGATATGACATTACTTTTTTCTGATGAACCGGTCGAGGGTGAGTTTGTCAGTCGGGAATCTTTTGTTTACCTTGAGATAGATCGTTGTGAGGACCAGGGCGAGCTGGATCAATTGATGGGCCAGCTAAATGCAGTTCTGGGTGATGTCAGTCGTGTAGTGGATGATTTTGATGAAATGACCGGGCGGGTCAAACGGCTGGCGGCCACAATTGGGAATTTGAAAACCCTGCCAGGTGCTTTGTTGAAAGAAGAGGATGAAGTACAGGAGTTTCTGGAATGGTTACTGGATAACAACTTCACCTTTCTTGGTTATGAAGAGCTAATCGTCACTGAACATGAGGGCGATCGACGGCTGATACGCCCATCTGAATCTCTGTTAGGGCTGCTGAGACCCACCGGTGACGATGGGCCAGGGCAGCTCGCACTGGAGCCATTTATTGAACATGACCTGTTCGAACTGACAGAAAGGCTCTCTTTCTCCAAGGCATCAGTCCGCTCCAGTGTCCATCGTCCAGCTTATCCTGACTTTATTACCATACGACGCTTTGATGAGCAGGGCAGGATAGTTGGTGAAGCGCGTATTGTTGGTCTGTACACTTCTCCTGTTTATCGTAAAACACCCTATGCGATTCCCTACATTCGTAATAAGGTCTCGGCGATTATTCAACGGTCAGGCCTCGATCCTAAAAGCCATCATGGGAAAGATCTTGTACAGATTCTGGAGATTTTTCCAAGGGATGAGCTGTTCCAGACGACTCAGGATGAGTTGTTCCAAACAGCGATGTCGATTCTGCGCATGCAGGAGCGGAAGCAGATTAAAGTCTTTATTCGGCAGGATCCCTATGGTCCGTTCTGCTCAGCGCTGATCTTTGTACCAAGAGATATCTACAGTACGGACTTTCGCCAGAGGATAGAGAAAATTCTCTGTCATCGTCTTGAAGCAGAAGACAGTGAGTTTACCACGTATTTTTCTGAGTCGATCCTGGCCAGAGTCCATTTTGTTTTCAAGTTGAAAGGACGAATTGATTACAACCTGGATGTGATTACCCGTGAAATTATTCTGGCGGCATCTTCGTGGAGTGATGATCTCAGAGAAGCGGTGCTGGAGGTATTTGGGGAGGTTCGGGGTAACAAGCTGCTGTCCAGGTTCACTGATGGATTCAGTGCAGCCTATAAGGAAGCCTTCAAGCCCCAGTCTGCGGTAACGGATATTCACCATTTCGAAAGAATAAATGTCCATCGACCACTGTCCATGGGCTTCTATCAGTCACTGAATGATGAAGCCGGGCAGGTGCACCTGAAACTGTACAATTTTATTGAGCCTCTGCCGTTAGCTGACCAGATTCCTATTATTGAAAATCTTGGTTTGCGTGTGTTGGGCGAATACCCCTACCTGATTCGTAACAGCTCCGGTGAGACGATCTGGATTCATGACTTTCAATTAAGCTTTGATTCTCGAATCAATATTGACTTGCAGAAAGTCGGGCCGGTCTTTCAGGAAGCATTTGAAAAAATCTGGTTTGGGGAGGCGGAAAATGACCGGTTTAACCGACTGGTGTTGTCTGCAGGTCTTAGCTGGCGGCAGGTCGCTATGCTCAGGGCGTACTCCCGTTATCTGAAGCAGGTGCGGGTTGGCTTCAGTCAGTCCTATATTGCGGAAACACTGTGCAACAATATTGATATCGCCCGGTTACTGGTTGAGCTGTTTGAAGTCCGGTTTAATCCGCAGCTGGAGCTATCACAAACCCAGCGTGTGGCTCAGCAGCAGCAGATTCAGCAGAAGATTCTACAGGCGCTTGACCAGGTTGCCGTTCTGAGTGAAGACAAGCTAATACGTTGGTATCAGAATGTTATCAAAGCAACTCAGAGAACCAATTTCTATCAGCAGGATGAAACAGGCAATACCAAATCCTATATTTCGCTCAAAATGGCAGCCAGAGAGATACCGGATATTCCAAGACCGGTTCCACTTTATGAGATTTTTGTCTACTCACCGATTGTTGAAGGCGTCCACCTGAGAGGAGGGAAGGTCGCTCGAGGGGGGTTGAGATGGTCTGACCGGGTCGAAGATTTCAGGACTGAAGTTCTGGGGCTTGTTAAAGCGCAGCAGGTGAAGAATGCACTGATTGTTCCTGTTGGGGCAAAAGGTGGGTTTGTGCCAAAACAGTTGCCTCTGGATGGCAGTCGGGAAGAGGTCATGGCGGAAGGTATTCGGTGTTATAAGACCTTTATCCGGGGGCTGCTTGATATCACTGACAACCTGGTGGAAGGCAACGTTGTGCATCCGGAAGGTGTGGTGATTTATGACGAAAGTGACAGTTATCTGGTGGTGGCCGCTGATAAAGGGACAGCAACATTTTCAGATATAGCTAATGGTATTGCCGCAGAGTACAACTTCTGGCTGGGGGATGCCTTTGCGTCTGGCGGCAGCGTTGGTTATGACCATAAGAAGATGGGGATTACTGCCAAAGGCGCCTGGGTTTCGGTGCAGAGACATTTTCGGGAAAAAGGGATCCATGTCCAGCAGGATGTGATCTCTGCGGTTGGTATTGGCGATATGTCCGGTGATGTTTTCGGTAATGGGATGTTGTGCTCTGAGACCATTGCTTTGGTGGGAGCCTTTAATCATCAGCATATTTTTGTGGATCCCAATCCGGATGTCTATCAGAGCTTTGCAGAGAGGAGGCGACTGTTTGAACTGCCTCGTTCCAGCTGGACTGATTATGACACGAATCTGATCTCTGAAGGTGGGGGAATCTTTTCACGACAGGCAAAGTCAATTGCCATAACTCCTGCAATGCAGCAACGTTTTGGCATCACGGCCAATCATCTACCGCCGAATGAGTTGATTCGCAGTATGCTCCGAGCCCCGGTTGATCTCTTATGGAATGGTGGTATTGGAACCTACATTAAGTCGATGAACGAAACCCACAGTGATGTCGGTGATAAGGCCAACGACCCGCTGAGAATTAATGGCTGTGAAGTGCAGGCCAGTGTGGTTGGGGAAGGTGGCAACCTTGGGCTTAGCCAGCTTGGGCGTATGGAGTATGCGCTGCAGGGAGGGGGACTGAATACCGACTTTATCGATAATTCCGGTGGCGTTGATTGTTCTGATCATGAAGTCAATATCAAAATTCTGCTGAATGATATTGTGGCCAGTGGGGATATGACGGTTAAGCAGCGGAACCAGTTGCTCGAAAGTATGACGGACGAAGTATCCAGTTTGGTCTTGACCAACAATTATCGCCAAACTCAGGCAATCTCGGTCGTTGAATCGGATGTTGTTTCAAGAATGGGCGAGTATCGTCGTTTTATGGAGCATCTTGAGCGGCAAGGTAAGCTGGATCGTACCATTGAGTTTCTGCCCGATAATGAAGCAATCGCTGACCGATCAAGCAGTGGACAAGGTTTAACCAGACCAGAGTTATCCCTGCTGGTCTCATACAGTAAGGCTGACCTTAAAGAGGCGCTGCTGAATTCAACAGTGATTGATGATGATTATCTTGCACAGGAACTCTACAGTGCATTTCCTCAGATTCTGGTAGAAAACTTCCCAGACGAGATTAAACGGCACCGTCTGCGTAAAGAGATAATCTCTACTCAGATTGCCAACCATTTGATTGATATGATGGGGATCACTTTTGTTCATCGACTGCAAATGACCACCGGAGCTTCATCTCCCGAGATTGCTCGAGCGTTCAGTGCCAGTCGTGATGTTTTTGATGTTTCCCGTTACTGGATGATGATTGAGCAGCTGGATCATCAGATTCCCAGTGCCCTGCAGTATAAAATGATGGGTTCATTAATCAAACTGGTGAGACGTAGCACCCGCTGGTTTATCCGCCTTGAACGTCAGGATCTGTCCCCTGCAGCGTGCGTGGAACATTATGGCTCAAGAGTACGGCAATTTCTGGATTGCTTTGCTGAATCCCTCAGTGAAGAAGAAAGAGCTGAGTTAAACAAGGCTGTAGAGTCCATGGTTGCGGAGGGGGTTTCGCAGGAGCTGGCACTGATTGTTGCTGGGCAGCGTTATTTACTCAGTGCATTGCCGGTTATTCGCGCAGCGGATGAAACCGGTGTACCTCTGGAGGTGGCGATCAGAACCTTTTTCGCCGTAGGTGCACGGCTGGAATTGAATTGGTATGGTAGTGCTCTTTCCCAACTGGAAGTAACGAACCACTGGCAGTCACTGGCCCGTGACAGCGCGAGGGATGAGCTTAACTGGCAGCAGCGCAAACTGTCGAAAGGTCTGATTGGCCTGGCTCAGGATGGAGTTCCTATCGAGCAGACCATTGATGAATGGATTGTGAAGAATCATGCTCTGATTTCCCGCTGGCAGAATATGCTGGCAGATATTCGCAGTGCCCCCCAGGCGGATCTTGCCATGTTTTCGGTTGCTAATCGTGAGCTGATGGATCTGGCTCAGGTTAGCCTGCATGGAAATAATGGACTCATACAGCAGAAGAACTTAGAAGAGATTTGATGATCTGATTCAGGAGCTTGATAAATACATCCGCACTGAAACGGCCAGTGATTGTTATATAGCGCACCTAGCCTGTAGCGCTAACGGTAGCAATCATATTAATACCAAAACGCGCTCTGGTTTTGGTGACCGTCGGTGTTGAGGATCTCTATCTCAAATGCCTGGCTCGTCTCTCTGATCAGCTCTCTTGCCTTGAGACCAATATCAGCTTTAAGGTCCTGATGCTGGTACTTGGTAACAAATACAAAGTGGTACTGAATATTGAAAACCGTGTGACTGCCATATCTGGACTCCATCGCACAACCTCAACACTGAATTGGTGACACTCCCTCCTGCTCATATCCAAAACCGGTTTTGCACGTAATCCTGTACTATCTAGCATCATTCAAGGGGGGCAGCAGGGCATATAAACATGCTAAAACGGTTATAATATCTCCATGTTTCTGCCCTGCTTTCTTGCACGACATTTAGTGTGTAATTTCATAAGGCGAAAATAGCACTATCGAACCATATATCCTGCCATTTTTTCCCGTCATATTTATTGGGTGCTTTGCTGCTTCGGGTCTTGAGGCTGTGGTGGGGAGTGGAGAGTGGGGGAAAGACGGGGATCAGGTTTTGCCCCAATTTTTTCATCGAAGGGAGTGTTTGAATACTTTGGTGCCACTTGGTGTCTACAGTAAGGAATCAGCCCAGATAGCGAGCGGGAGTAAGCGAGTTCAGCAAACAGTGAGGTAGCATGAACGTTGCCACAAGTATATGTGGGTATTGAAAAAAAGCCTCAAACATCCGTTAATCGCTACCCGAAGCACCATAAAAAGCCGTTTAGATCAGAGAGTACACTTGAACGAATTATTATTGATTGGCCAGCTTTTCTTATTTTATGGCATGGTCATTTTAACTTACCGGCTCTTCGGTAAAGTAGGACTTTTGTGTTACACCGTACTGGCCGTCGTGGCCGCCAATATCGAAGTACTGGTGCAAATCAATGCCTTCGGTATGGAGATGACTCTGGGGAATATCATGTTTGCCACAACTTTTCTGGTGACCGATATTCTCAGCGAAGTGGGTGGTAAGAAATGGTCCGACTATGCGGTGAACGTGGGGATTTTCACATCTGCGCTGTTTATTGCCATTTCCCAGAGCTGGCTGTATTTCATACCCAATGAGCTGGATTTTGCCATGCCACATATTCAGGCGATTTTCAGCAATACACCTCGCTTGATGATGACCGGACTGGTGGTTTATGCCATCGCACAACGCTTTGATGTGTGGCTGTACCACAAAATCTGGTGCTGGACAGGGTTTACTGAAAAATACCTGTGGCTGCGAAACAACGCGTCCACCATGATTTCACAGTTATTAAATGCAGTTCTGTTTACCTTTGGCGCGTTTTACGGGACGTTCCCGGTGGCGGACCTGCTCAGCATCATCATCACCAGCTATGGTATCTTCGTGGTGACAAGCCTGTGCGATACACCTGCCGTGTATCTGTGCAGAAAGATCAAGGTCAGAGAGATATGGGAGCGTACATGAAAGCAGTCATCACTGGAGCCAGTGCTGGTATTGGTCTGGCCGTTTGTCAGCGTTTTCTGGAAGATGAGCGCATCAGGGTGGTGGGTATCGATGTAAACTCAAGCGAACTGAGTAACGCACGCTACAGTCATGTGCTGGCCGATGTTGCTAACCCTGACTCGCTCCCCGCCATAGAGGGTGTGACTCATCTCATCAACAATGCTGGGGTACAAAACACCGCGCAGGATATCGCCATCAATTTAGGCGGAGTGATGAACTGCACCAAATTGTTCGGGTTGCAGCCAGAGATTCAGTCTATTGTAAATGTTGCCTCGGCCAGTGCTCATTCGGGTGCCGAATTTCCTGAGTATGTCGCCTCTAAAGGCGGCGTCATCGCTTACACCAAATGGACAGCACTGCAGATAGCCCAATACGGCGCCACCTGTAACAGTATTTCCCCCGGGGGGGTTCTTACCGAGCTGAACAAACCTGTTATGGACGACCCTGAAAAATGGCAGGCCATTATGAATGAAACGCTACTGCCTAAATGGGCCAGTTCAGAAGAGATTGCGGAATGGGTTTACTTTATGGCGATCGTCAATCGCAGCATGACCGCACAGGATATACTGGTGGATAACGGAGAAATGGCTAAATCCAACTTTGTCTGGTAACAGGCACGTATAGGGTAAGCATTGAGGATTGAAGTGATTATAGTTTTTCGGGTAGTGGGTCAAATGTGTGGTTCTGCATAAATATCCACTCCACCGTATAGTTCATTGTCGAGGTGGTTAATTTAACCGGTAAGGCGTTAACGGATAACTGGAAAGCTGGATGCTGCCGTGTTCCACTAGGATGACCAGATCAGTAAATGTATCAAGGTGTATTCGTCCTGTAGCTATTTATGCTGTTTAAATTGCAGCTCAATAATGAACTTTGTTTTAGCGTTTTTGTCTTGTGTATGGGTTTAAAGGCATTCGATAATCTGAGGCAAGCTTCAATAATTTGTTCGCCCATGGCTTGCCATTTTTAAAAGCGGCGATGGCCGGTTTGGCAATAGGGGAATCTGCCTGGCAAGTCGTACCATTGTGCAGCTTCTGTACAATCCAGAGAACCCCCTCAAGTACCTGTCTTACTGTACGGCCTGTCTGTTCTGTTTGGAGGAAAGAGAAGCAAGCCCTCCAACTGGATATTGCTTAGCGTTTTCATGGCAGTACCGCTAATTACAAATGAAAGATCATCGCCACTCTTCAATTTGAGTGTTGAAATACCTTCCAAGTTGATTTTTGAGAATTAAAAAGCAATGGGTCCACTTTCTCGCTGTATTCATTCAGAAGACCGAAATCCTTCTAGAAATGATATTGAAATGGCTGAAAGCAGTCATCTGAACTCTGATCAGAACGGTGTTGATTTACCTGTGAATCGTTCTGCTAGTTTCAGAGGCATGGCTGTTTCCTGTCTTAAATATACGGGGGCAGTATGTGGTGCAATAACCCTGGGGCTTGGGTTATCCGCGTTGGGGATAGGGATACACAAACTCATTCAGGCAAGAGAAATACAAAAGGCTATACCAGGCCTTCCTTACTCTTCTGGTGATGTGCAAAACCTGTCAACTCCGATTACGACTACTTATCATCATTCGATGCAACCGACCAAAGAAACCATTATTCAACACTCAACAAGAAGGCCCAGAGTAACTGAAGGTCCAGAGAAAAGTACTAAACTAACGCCCACAGTCAGGGTGACAACATCAGGAACAGCAAAGGACTTTTCAACACCGGCTTCTGATAAAAAGTGTGATCCAACGAAGCATTTGAATCTACCCGGCTACACAGTCGCACAGCGAGAATCTGATTTTCTTGCGTTGTCCTCTACCTTTATTAAAGAGGATGATTTCACGAATGAACTAAATCATGGAACTATAAAGAAAGTATGGGATGCATCAAGGAGTGGAGTTCATCAAATGGCTGATGGCTATTCTTTGAACTGGCGATGCACTATTAATAACAATACACGTATTGCTGTTTTGGTCTCAGGGCGAAGTGAAAATACCTTTCTCCATATGGAATCATTAAGAGATCTTGATCAGCATGGCTTTGATGCCTGTGTTTATGATCAACGAGGACAGGGTGCAAATGAGCGGTTAATCAAAGATAAGCCTGAAGTAGGTGATATCAAGAGCTTTGATGATTACGTAAGTGATTTGAAAGAGATGATCGATTTTTTCAATGTTTCATCTTATCCTGATCGTTTTCTAATGGGGCATTCCATGGGCGCAACAATGACAGTGCTGTATTTAGAAAATAACCCACAGGTCACTTTTAATGCTTCAGTATTAAGTGCTCCAATGTTCGAAATTGATACCAGCCGAGCAGGTTTTCTTGGCAATATTGGCATTAGCTCATTGGTTAGAAGTGGTATGTGGAGTGGTTTGTACAATGCCTTTAAACATAAAATCGTTCTGGATCCATATCAAGAAAGAAACTTTACCCAGAATGATGTCACCAATAGTGAGCTACGTTTTCAGATGATGCAGGATCTATACAGAACGATGCCAGAACTAAAGCTGGCTCCTGCAACCGTTCGCTGGGTCGTTGAATCCAGAGATGCCGGAATAAATGCAACCGATAACGTTGGTAAGATGCCGCCTGTTCCAACACTGGTTTTACAGGCAGGGTGTGATGTAAAAGTGAAGGAAGGTCCGCAGATAAAGTTTGCCCAGGACCTGAATGCTATTCACCCCAATATTACAGGGTTTTATCGTGTAGGCACTGCAAACCATGGAAGTATTTTTGATAGCTGGCTGCCCAGGGCTGCCAGCTGGAGTGCTATTTTAGGATTTATGAATTTATACAGCGGTGCCGGCAAACAACCAGATACACCAAATCCATTTTCAAACGAAACACTTCTCAGTGAATACCGGAGCTTATGTAATAAGCCTTGTCGTGCGATTGAGCCAATGCCTAAGAAAGTTAAACGATCTTTATCTGAACATCAGGTTATTGCTCAACAAAGTCTTGAAGAGGGTAACTTTGAATTGGCACTCAAGCATTTTATTTATGCAGGAGAAGATGGTGCTGGAGGTTATACTCAAGCAGCAAGGCTATTGAGAGGGCGATTAAGAGAAAGTCACAAGATGTCAGAAATTATTGAGGCTAATATTGATGCTGCTTTTCATGAAGATGATCTTGAAGCACTGTTCTGGCTTTCCAAACATCCTCATCATTTGAAAAAGTTTTCACAATTGCACCAATCTAAAGCTGCCACCAGCAATGAAATGTCTGATGTGCATCAAGACTATGCAGATAAAGCCAGTCAATTTTTAAGCTGAAAAAATGTATTCAGGTAGGATTTCAGGTTCATTAATAACCCAATTACCTCTGGGTTCAGCTCGAATAATTGGGCATGGTGCAATCGTAAAGATGGTAGAAGCAGTACCCAAAAGGGCGGTTACTGCTGGATTAATGCAATAAAGAAGTGTCCGGAAATAACTTCCCCATTTCACTGTGATTCTGGAACGATTGTGTAATACCAATCGCTTTTTCTAAATCCTTTAGCTGATGCCAGCTATGCTCAGACATCATTATCAAGCGTTTTATCTGGAACAGATGTCTCGTCGACCACAGCTACCCG
>OODV01000242.1 GCA_900299555.1 uncultured Endozoicomonas sp. | reverse complement strand
AATCGGGTACGCTGAAGGTCCAGTCCACCTGGCCGGTGCCGTCGTTAGTGGTGTTGTTGCTGATGGTCGGGGTGAAAGTGCCGAGGTACCCGCTGGTGTTGGAAGTGACACTGACGGTCTGCACATCGGTGAGGTCGACATCGGCAATGGTGAAGCTACCGCTGTCGGAGAGGGTGGCGGTGTTCTCGCCACTGGCTCCATCGGCAATCTCGGTCACCGCGCCGGTGACATCGATGGCGGCAGTAATGGTGGGCACGTCGTTGGTGCCAGTGATGGTCACGGTGACCTGCTGATCCACGGTGCCACCCTGGCCATCATTGACGGTCACCGTGTAGGTCTGGGTGACCACCTGGTCTCTGGCCAGGTAATCAATATCCCCATCGGGCACGCTGAAGGTCCAGTCCACCTGGCCGGTACCGTCCCCCGTCGTATTGTTGCTGACCGTCGGGGTAAAGGTGCCGAGGTAACCGCTGGTGTTGGAAGTGACACTGGCGGTCTGCCCATCGGTGAGGTCGACATCGGCAATGGTGAAGCTGCCAGTATCGGACAGGGTCGTACTGTTCTCGCCACTGGCTCCGTCCATAATCTCGGTCACGGCACCAGTGACATCGGTGGCGGCAGTAATGGTGGGCACGTCGTTGGTGCCGGTGATGGTCACGGTGACCTGCTGGTCCACGGTGCCACCTTGGCCGTCATTGATGGTCACCGTGTAGATCTGGGTCACCACCTGGTCTCTGGCCAGGTAATCGATGTCGGCATCGGGTACGCTGAAGGTCCAGTCCACCTGGCCGGTGCCATCCCCCGTCGTATTGTTGCTGATGGTTGGGGTGAAGGTGCCGAGGTACCCGCTGGTGTTGGAAGTGACGCTGACGGTCTGCACATCGGTGAGATCAACATCGGCGATGGTGAAGCTACCGCTGTCGGATAATGTGGCGGTGTTCTCGCCACTGACGCCATCCACAATCTCAGTCACGGCGCCAGTGACATCGGTGGCCGCAGTAATGGTGGGCACGTCGTTGGTGCCGGTGATGGTCACCGTGACCTGCTGATCCACGGTGCCGCCGTTGCCATCATTGACGGTCACGGTGTAGGTCTGGGTCACCACCTGGTCTCTGGCCAGGTAATCAATATCCCCATCGGGCACGCTGAAGGTCCAGTCCACCTGGCCGGTACCGTCCCCCGTCGTATTGTTGCTGACCGTCGGGGTAAAGGTGCCGAGGTAACCGCTGGTGTTGGAAGTGACACTGGCGGTCTGCCCATCGGTGAGGTCGACATCGGCGATGGTGAAGCTGCCGGTATCGGACAGGGTCGTACTGTTCTCGCCACTGGCACTATCCATAATCTCGGTCACCGCGCCGGTGACATCGGTGGCCGTGGTAATGGTGGGCACGTCGTTTGTGCCGGTGATGGTCACCGTCACCTGCTGATCCATGGTGCCACCCTGGCCATCGTTCACGGTGACCGTGTAGGTCTGGGTCACCACCTGGTCTCTGGCCAGGTAATCGATGTCGGCATCGGGCACGCTGAAGGTCCAGTCCACCTGGCCGGTGCCATCGCCGGTGGTGTTATTGCTGACCGATGGGGTAAAGGTGCTGAGGTAACCGCTGGTGTCGGAGGTGACGCTGACGGTCTGCACATCGGTGAGATCCACATCGGCGATGGTGAAGGAACCACTGTCGGACAATGTGGCGGTGTTCTCGCCACTGGCGCCATCCACAATCTCGGTCACCGCGCCGGTGACATTGGTGGCGGCAGTGATGGTGGGCACGTCGTTGGTACCGGTGATGGTCACCGTGACTTGCTGATCCACGGTGCCACCCTGGCCATCGTTCACCGTCACAGTGTAGGTCTGCGTGACCACCTGGTCCCTGGCCAGGTAATCGATATCCCCATCGGGCACATTGAAGGTCCAGTCCACCTGGCCGGTGCCATCCCCCGTCGTATTGTTGCTGACGGTCGGGGTAAAGGTGCCGAGGTAACCGCTGGTGTCGGAAGTGACGCTGACGGTCTGCCCATCGGTGAGATCCACATCGGCGATGGTGAAGGAACCACTGTCGGATAGGGTAGCGGCATTTTCACCGGTACCTCCGTCGACAATCTCGGTCACGGCGCCGGTGACATCGGTGGCCGCGGTAATGGTGGGCACGTCGTTGGTGCCGGTGATGGTCACCGTCACCTGCTGATCCATGGTGCCACCCTGGCCATCGTTCACGGTGACCGTGTAGGTCTGGGTCACCACCTGGTCTCTGGCCAGGTAATCGATGTCGGCATCGGGCACGCTGAAGGTCCAGTCCACCTGGCCGGTGCCATCGCCGGTGGTGTTATTGCTGACCGATGGGGTAAAGGTGCCGAGGTAACCGCTGGTGTCGGAGGTGACGCTGACGGTCTGCACATCGGTGAGATCAACATCGGCGATGGTGAAAGAACCATTGTCGGATAACGTGGTGGTGTTTTCACCGGTACCGCCATCAACAATTTCAGTGACTGTGCCGGTGACATCCGTGGCCGCAGTAATGGTGGGGATATCGTTGGTGCCGGTGATGGTCACCGTCACCTGCTGATCCACGGTACCGCCCTGACCATCGTTCACGGTCACCGTGTAGGTCTGGGTCACCACCTGGTCCCTGGCCAGGTAATCAATGTCGGCATCGGGTACGCTGAAGGTCCAGTCCACCTGGCCGGTGCCATCCCCCGTCGTATTGTTGCTGACCGTCGGGGTAAAGGTGCCAAGGTACCCGCTGGTGTCGGAAGTGACACTGACGGTCTGCACATCGGTCAGGTCGACATCGGTGATGGTGAAGCTGCCACTGTCGGATAATGTGGCGGTGTTCTCGCCACTGGCGCTGTCAGTGATTTCTGTGACTGCACCGGTGACATCCGTGGCGGCGGTAATGGTGGGCACGTCGTTGGTGCCGGTGATGGCCACCGTCACCTGTTGATCCACGATACCGCCGTTGCCATCGTTCACCGTCACCGTGTAGGTCTGGGTGACCACCTGGTCTTTAGCCAGGTAATCAATATCCCCATCGGGCACGCTGAAGGTCCAGTCCACCTGGCCGGTGCCGTCCCCCGTCGTATTGTTGCTGACGGTTGGGGTGAAGGTGCCGAGGTAACCACTGGTGTCGGAAGTGACACTGACGGTCTGCACATCGGTGAGATCCACATCGGCGATGGTGAAGGAACCACTGTCGGACAGGGTAGCGGCATTTTCACCGGTACCACCATCGACAATTTCAGTGACCGCGCCAGTCACATCCGTGGCCGCGGTAATGGTGGGCACGTCGTTGGTGCCAGTGATGGTCACGGTGACCTGCTGATCCACGGTGCCACCCTGGCCATCGTTCACCGTCACTGTGTAGGTTTGGGTGACCACCTGGTCTCTGGCCAGGTAATCAATATCGGCATCGGGTACGCTGAAGGTCCAGTCCACCTGGCCGGTGCCATCCCCCGTCGTATTGTTGCTGATGGTTGGGGTGAAGGTGCCGAGGTACCCGCTGGTGTTGGAAGTGACGCTGACGGTCTGCACATCGGTGAGGTCGACATCGGCGATGGTAAAGCTGCCGGTATCGGACATGGTAGCGGTGTTCT
>OODV01000262.1 GCA_900299555.1 uncultured Endozoicomonas sp. | reverse complement strand
AGCTTTCGTTTCCTGAAAAGCCCGGACTTTCTGGTCTCTTCACTCTATCTGAAGAAACCGGAGCGCATTGAAGCGCTGTTGATGGTGATGACACTCTGCCTGATGGTCTATGCTGCTATCCAGCACAGAATAAGGTACGAACTGAAAAAGCGGAGTCGTGTGTTTCCAAACCAGAAAAAGAAGCCCTGCCAGAATCCAACAGCAAGATGGGTCTTCTTCTGCTTTCAGGGGATTAATGTATTAACGGTCAATAATCAGGAACAGCATGTGGTCGGTTTGAAGGAAAAGCAGTGGACGATCATCCAAATTTTAGGCATTTCTTACGAATCGGTTTATTCCTGATAGGGGTGGTGAAAGACAGTTATATGAAAATTTTAGGAATAAAAAAAGGGGGAGGGAGGCTTAAGGGGAAATTTTGAGGAATCGTACTAATGAATGCGTGTTTGACAATATATGATTATTATCAATAGATTAGGCTTTGACCTGGTTCTTATGGCATCTCATTCGGTCTAATGATTGGGTAGTTCATTGCGTCAGGAAGTTGATAGTGCCACCATTCAGTATCAATGGTGTCAAAACCAGCAATATTCATCACGCCGGCCAGAAGTAAGCGGTTACGCTGAGCCTCTTCAGAAACCTGCTCATTGCCGTGGTGTGCCAGTGGCCGAAAGTCATCAAACTCAGTGCCCATATCAAGTTCCCGGCCATAATGGTCAACAATTGTCAGGTCAATCGCTACTCCCCGGCAATGGGTGCAAACTCCGATTTCGGGGTCCGAAACGTAATTGGGGTCAGGCATAAACCTGAATAGCTCAGCCTGAGCTTCTTTTGGACGAAAGGTATCCCAGACCTTTAATTTCATTTTCAACGGTTTTAATAGTGCTGTTGCTCGTTTAAGTCCTTGCGCGGCTGCTGGATGTAAATAACAGTCAGCATTTGAATAAACCGGCCTGCCGGTGAAATTATTATTGGTGGCATAGGCCATATCAATTACAACAGAGTATTGTTGTTCAGTAATCAGTGTCAGCTTACTGGATACAGAGGTTGTCATTTGCACTTTCTCCTGTGTTAAAACCAGAGCTGAGTTGAGAGCGCCCCCGGGGAATACTCAATATTTCATAAACGTCAGTAGTTCTTCAGGCTGTTCAATAAAATAATCTGGACTGCCTTTGGATAGCGTGGGGGCATCATGCCATCCCCACCCTGCGGCCACTGTTTGAACACCTGCTGCCCTGCCTTCAATCATGTCACCAAGGGTATCACCAATATAGTAAACAGAACGGTCTGTGTGTTGTTTTGCAATAGAGCGAATTTTCTCAACCTTGCTGAAGGATTGGTCTGCACCCATGACTTCAATAAAGCAGTCCAACTGATGATTGTTAAGAAATGTCTGGGCCGCCAGGGTGAAATTGGCGGTCACAAGGTACAGTGAATGGTCTTTGCTGAGTGTTTTAAGGACAGATTTTATTCCTGAAAAGCAAGGCGCAAGGGTCATTGCCTCATTCAGTTCTCTGGCCAGCTGCAAGAAGAATTCTGACTGGATAACGGTGGGATTAATAATGCGGGTCAGGCTGGTCATGAAGTTATCTTCAAAGAGCCTGAGAATCGCTTCCTGACTGCACAGTTGAGGTTGGTTTAATGAAACCATAAAGTTTTTGCAGCATGGGTAGCAAGCTTCCCAAGAGTCGGCAATGACGCCATCCATATCAAATATTAATACAGTTTTCATGGTTCAGGTTGTTTTCTTAGTCGTGAGTTAAACATTTCCACTATTAGTGAGAATGCCATGGCGAAGTAGATGTAGCCTTTAGGGATATGGAAGTCCAGGCCATCTGCCATCAGCGAAACACCGATAAGAATCAGAAAGCTCAGTGCGAGAACCTTCAGTGTGGGGTGGTTGCTGACAAATCGGCCAATGGGACCTGCAGCAAACATCATAACCATGACCGCAAGAACCACCGCTGTAGCCATAACCCATAGCTGATCAACTAGGCCAACGGCCGTAATAACACTGTCAAGGGAGAAGACAATGTCAATGATCGCTATTTGTCCAAGGATGAAAAAGAAATATCCATTTGCATTATTGCTTTTGGATTCATCTGATTGTGTGCCGTCGTTGTCTCCCATGGACTGATGAATCTCATGAGTCGATTTCCAAATCAGAAAAAGTCCGCCGGTTAGCAGAATGATATCCCGTCCTGATATCCCCTGCTCCATGACTGTAAATAACGTTTCGGTCAGCCCCATAATCCAGCTTAGTGAGAATAACAGGCCAAGGCGGGTAATCATGGCCAGGCTCAAACCAATGTTCAGTGCATAAGCCCGTTGATGTTCAGGAAGTCTATCCACAAGAATGGTAAGAAAGATGATGTTGTCGATTCCCAAGACAATTTCAAGGGATGTCAGGGTGAGCAGGGCGATCAGTGATTCAGGAGAAAATAGCAGATCCATTGCCTGTTTCCATCGGTATGAAAGAGCATTTTATACCAATTGCCTTTTCTAACTACTGTATAACTGCCCACTGGCGAGAGCATAAACTGGAGTTGTTCAGACTTAATCTGACATTTCTTTTCAAAAAAAGAAAAGGGTTACCGATTTAG
>OODV01000108.1 GCA_900299555.1 uncultured Endozoicomonas sp. | reverse complement strand
AACTGGCTGGAAGCCTTGGTGCTGTTATCTCGAATCACTTCAGTGGGAATTGCTGGCCTGTTGTGCCAATGAATATCGCTAACTTTAATCAGTAGCATTTCAGAGCGACGCATCCCCATTTCCAGCCCTAAAAGTAAAATGATGTAATTGCGAAGTCTCAGTGCTTTATTTGCAAAGGGATTTTCAGCACTGTCAGGATGCATGACCTCCAACAAGCGCTCGCGTTCCTGCTGTATCAGCCCTTTCATTTCGTCAATCTTGGTTTTTTTCCATACAGGTCTGGCAGCCTTAATTTTGCGATTAATGCGTTTTACCAGATCATCGATAGCCTCATTCCGCGTGGCATCCCCCAGCTTGTAATATAGGAAATCGAGATAGTCACGTATTGCCTCCAGCCGCTGTTGTGCATGAATTCTTCCAACTGACTCACATGCCTTTGGAAGCAATCGAACACCGGTATATTTTTTATTAAGTGTTGTTTTTTGAAACGCTGCGTCACTGACAAGGCGAGAGATCTCTTCATCGGTTAAATAGTGGGACTCTGGACGTCGCTCCAATCGTGCAATCAGGTCAATCGACTCATACTCAAGAAAACTCTCAAACAGACTAATATGTTCAAGATGTTTTTTTCGTGTGTTCAGTGCCCGGGCTGAAAGCTCTTGAGTGACATAGAGGTTGGGATAAAATACAGGTTGGCTATCCTTTAGTAGAATTTTCTCTCTGGTGCCGTGTACCCTGATTTCTTCAATTTGATATCCCATGGAAAGGCCTAAGTATTATTTTTATTAGTAACTTTTTCACATTACAGTAACGAACAGTTTTCGAACAATCAAAACATAACTTTCTATTGGTTAAGTTTTGTGCATTAAAACCCTTTATAAACATCTTAGATATCAGCTAATAGGAGACATGATCAATGTCAAAAGGTGACAAGTCTGGAAAAACAGGCTCTTATGTGTACACCATGAATCGGGTGAGCAAAATCGTTCCCCCGAAGCGCCAGATTTTAAAAAATATTTCCCTCTCCTTTTTTCCGGGTGCCAAAATTGGTGTTCTTGGTCTGAATGGAGCGGGTAAGTCCACACTCCTTCGTATTATGGCCGGTGTGGATCAGGAGTTCGACGGTGAAGCACGCCCCCAGCCAAACCTGAATGTGGGTTACCTTCCTCAGGAGCCTGAGCTGGACCCGAATAAAACCGTCCGTGAAGTGGTTGAAGAAGCACTGGGTGAAGTTAAGGCTGCCCAGCAGCGCCTGGACGAAGTGTATGCCGCTTACGCTGATCCGGATGCTGACTTTGATGCCCTGGCCACTGAGCAGGCTCGTCTGGAAAACATTATTCAGGCTGCTGATGCGCATAACCTCGAGCGCAAACTGGAAGTCGCAGCAGATGCTCTGCGTCTGCCAGAATGGGACGCCAAAATTGAAAATCTCTCTGGTGGTGAGCGCCGCCGTGTTGCGCTGTGCCGCCTGCTGCTCTCCAGCCCTGAAATGCTGCTGCTGGACGAGCCAACCAACCACCTGGATGCCGAATCCGTTGCCTGGCTGGAGCGCTTCCTGGTTGAATACCCTGGAACGGTCGTAGCGATTACCCACGACCGTTACTTCCTGGACAATGCCGCTGGCTGGATTCTGGAACTGGACCGTGGCGAAGGCATTCCTTACCAGGGCAACTACAGCTCCTGGCTGGAACAGAAAGAACAGCGTCTTGAGCAGGAACAGAAGCAGCAGGATGCCCGCCGCAAGGCCATGGAGCATGAGCTTGAGTGGGCTCGCTCCAATGCCAAAGGTCGCCAGTCCAAATCCAAAGCCCGTCTGGCCCGCTTTGAAGAGATGCAATCCCAGGACTTCCAGGCCCGTAACGAGACCAATGAAATCTACATCCCACCCGGTCCACGCTTGGGTGACAAGGTTATTGAAGTCAACAACCTGTCCAAAGGGTTTGGTGACCGTCTGTTGATCGATGATCTCAGCTTCAGTATTCCAAAAGGTGCCATCGTCGGCATTATCGGTGGTAACGGTGCCGGTAAGTCCACCCTGTTCAAAATGATCACCGGTCAGGAACAGCCAGATTCCGGAACTGTTGAACTTGGAGACACCGTCAAGATCTCCAACGTTCAACAGCTGCGTGATGAACTGGACGACAAGAAAACCGTCTGGGAAGCGATTTCCGATGGTCAGGATATGTTGAAAATCAACAGCTATGAAGTACCTTCCCGTGCATACATTGGACGCTTCAACTTCAAAGGTGGTGATCAGCAGAAGCGTGTCGGTGAACTCTCCGGTGGTGAGCGTGGCCGTCTCCAACTGGCCGCTACATTAAAAGACGGTGGTAATGTACTACTACTGGACGAACCATCCAACGATCTGGACGTAGAAACCCTGCGAGCCCTGGAAGAAGCCCTGCTGGCTTTCCCGGGATGTGCCATGGTGATATCCCATGACCGCTGGTTCCTGGATCGTGTCGCCACTCACATTCTGGCGTACGAAGGCGACTCCAAAGTCACCTTCTTTGAAGGTAACTACACCGAGTACGAAGCAGACCGCGTTGCCCGCCTGGGTGAAGAAGCCGCAGGTCCGCACCGTATCAAGTACAAGCGTATTGATGCCTGATATAGTTCATTAATTACGTCAATGGCTACCTTTCCGGGGTAGCCATTCCTTTCTTTTTCTCCCCTTCCAATGAACTTTATATTCAAACCCGACTCCATTGTTAAATGGACAGTTAGTTAGCACCTGAAAGCTGTGCGTTGTATACGGAAATCCCACTTCACCATCACTAACCGTAATATTGGGAGTATTTTATGAAGTTGTATCGGGTTTTATCTTTGCTATTCATCTGCAACCTGTCATCTGCATTCGCTGAAGAGATCGGCAAAATCTCAGCCAGTATTTCCAATAACCAATTGAATGCTTATGAGGTATCAGGCGCGTTTACCGGTCAGCCGGAATACAGCTCTGAGCTTGCCTATGATTTTGCTTACAACTCCTGGAGACTGACTTCTGCAGGCGAAAAAGTCAGCTTTCCGGTAAAGCTGGATGGGCATGAAAAAGTCTACGCGAAATTCACCTGGGCTGGATGGGGTGCCGAGACACTGGTTAATATCTACTTCAATGATCAGCCCATCGCTTCAGGTCATGAAGTTCACGGGCATGCCTGGAACAGCCCCGCAACGGATACCTTTGAAATCGTAGCCGGTAACTGTTCAGACAACTGCATGATTACTCTGGAACTGGATCAGCGTTCACCCATGGTTCTATTTATGAAAAACCTGACGCTGACAACGGATGAAAATAACGAAGTTATCGCCCAAGACAAAGAATAACCTCCTGACATAAGGAGCCGTCTGCTGACTGGCTCCAATCTTCCACCAATATTCCTTTTCTTACACTGACATAGCAAGGCATTCGCCTGTCGGAGCTAATGTATATTTCTTTCCATCCAGTCTGGCAGGTACACCATTAATAAAAACATGTTCAATACCACTGGGTGGCGCATTACATAAGTCACGCGTTGTATTATCCCGTACCTCCTGCCAGTCCAGTACCACCACATCAGCAATATAACCATCACGGATACAACCACGTTCAACAATTCCAAAACGTTCAGCCGCCTGTGCTGTAATGCGATGAATCAGTGTTTCCAGCGATACATTGCCCGTCTCCCGTGCAATCTGCAGAAAGCGGGGAAAAGCACCAAAGGTAGCGGCATTTTCAACTCCCGATGGCTCAGGCCAGGAGCCCGTCATAAACATAGCGGCTGGATGAGTCATCAGCTTTTCCACAATCTGCGGGCCGTAATATTTATGCATAATCATCCGGGCTTCCGCATTGGACTGATCAAGAATATCAACCATTGTCTCAAAGGGTGACTTCCCTACCCTGCTGGCAATCTCGGTAATAAACAGGCCATTGTACTTTTCATAAGCAGGACAATTGGCATCACTGATCTGTATACAGTCGTAACCAAGCCCCAATGATCGAAATGCCAACCAGGCTTCCAGCCTCAGACGCAACATGGGCAGGGACTTTTTCAAAATCCCGGGCATACCGGCCATCACCCACTCCGGTAAGAGTGTCTTGAGCAGTGTGGCGCCAAAAGGATAGGGAAACATATCAAACTTCACATCGACACCATCAGCAATGGCTTTGTCGAACCTCGCAATGGCTTCATCCAGCGTATTCCAGGTCGCTTCCCCTACAAAAATCAGATGAGAAAACTGCAACCGGACGCCCGTCTCTCTGGCCAGATCCAGCATCTCGTCAATCGCCCGCAGGTTATGAGCCTTGCCGAATGGGTTCATTGGGTATGTACCAGAAAGGCTGGAATAAGCCTTGGCATGCACCGTCAGTACTTTGTCGTGTTTTTTTTACCAGCTGGGCAACGGCCCGTAACTCTTCCTTGCTGGCAAAGACTCCCGGCTTCTATTGCAGCCCCAGTGAGATCCCTGCCGCGCCCTGGGACAAGGCTTCATCCAGCATCATCAGCATTTCGTGCGACTGACTGGAAGAGAGTGGGTCTGCACTGAAACCATTGAGTGAAGTACGGCAAACGCCATGACCAACCAGGCTGACCAGGTTAGGACCACAGCCATGCCCCTGAATACGCTGTTGATAACCCTGAAAGCTGTGCCAGGTTATCTCTCCATGGCCTTCTTTAAACAGCGAGTTTTCAATCAGGTGCTGATGAGGGGTATTGCACTTAAACCCAAATGGACTGAAGCCACAGTTACCCACCACCATCGTTGTGATGCCCTGAGCTATAAATGGATCAAAGTGTTCCGGTGCATGTTCAATGGCAAAGTAATCCATATGGCTATGGACATCAATAAAGCCGGGAGCGATCACCTTGCCAGTAAAATCAATGGTGGTGGCATCAGCGACTTTTTCTATGGGCTTCATCACCCGAAGCCGCCCCTGCTCCATCAATACATTCGCTTTTCTGCCCGGGGTACCAGTGCCATCGATCAACAGGCCATTTTGCAGCAAGATTTTATTATTATTATCGGGTGCTGTGCCCATATTTACCTCTGTATTTTGAGAGCTATTAGATATAGCTAACCCTTCACCCTAGCGGTATCAGTAACAGAGTCAAGAAGAGAAACATTTCGAAGAAAAAACAACCAGTACTGCTATGACCAACTGACATAAACAACTTCAGCCGGAATATCATTCTCCTGGAAAAACGCCAGCCAGAGTTTCTGGTTTTCCTGCAACCGATCTCCGGGGCCCTTCACTTCAACCCATTGGTACTTTTTATTTTCCGCATCAAACAGGATCAGATCCGGAAACCCGGTTCGGTTATGGGCAATATCAAACATCAGTCGTTGAAACATGGCACGCAGTTGCTCTACCGGTATCAACAATACAGCAAGTGTAATCAGCTCCGGATTGAGTGCAGGCCAGATAACCAGCCGGTTATTGATTCCGTGCTTCTCGTTATAGGTTATCAGCAGAGTATCCAGAAGATGGCTTTCAGACATCTTTGACAGTCTGTGATGAATCAAATCCTTACAGCTCTGATAAAAATCAGGGGTCATCAGATCTGCAGGCCCACTTTGAAACGGGTGAAAAAAAGCTCCGTCCCTATCGGCGAAAACTATATCCCAGAACCACAGGCCAGTGAGTCCGTTTATCAGGGCATTTTCCACATAAAATACTTGCCACCCCTGACTTCTGAAATACTCCTGAACCTGAAACTCAACACGCTGACCATTGTCGTTAAGCTCTAGAGTCCGTTCATTAAACCGCGCACTTTGCCGCCTGCGCTTTTCCCCTTTCAGGATTTTGGAAAACCGGTGGGCAAAAGCCAGCTCCAGGCTGCTGGCCGGTGAAGCCTGTATCTCTTCACAAAGAGCCAGAGCGCCAGCAGTATCATTAAGCCTGGCCATAATGCGAGTCCGTCGTTCCCGGGACGGTGGCAAATAGGACTGCTGAAAACCCGCTATTGCCTCCCGCAATGCACCCTGCCTTTCCAGGTCACGGGCAATGGCATTCACCAACCGAGCATAACGACGCTTAAATGTCGGATGGATGAAATCAGACGATGGCGGTAATTTAGTGACCAGAGTTTGCAGCTCATCAAGATCAAGTTTCTTATTTTCATAGGCAACTTCCTGCCAGAGCTTTGACAGGCTCAACCCCTGCTCCAGCTCCTCCCGGCTATTAAACAGACGGGATGTCAGCGGGTAATTTTCGAAGCGAGTCACCCCCAAATCCTGAAGCACGAACTCCGTCAGATCCTGACTGAGGTTACCAAAGAACAGGAACAATAAGGTTCTCAGCTCTTCCATATACAGAGGTTGAAGAGTGGTAAATGGAAGATCAGGGCAGGCTTGATCACTATCAACCAATCGGTTTACCAGAGCCTGCTTACGTTCACTTCGGTAGGTCCCAAGCTGATCAGGAAAACAGAGTAATAACTCACTTTTGGTCATCAGGTCTGACAGACCGACAATATCCAGTGGTGGGTTAGCCTGTATCAGATCAGCACCAACCAGCTCATTAACGGCGAGTTCAATAGATGTAATTTCCGGATAATTCAGTTTATCCGTTCGAAATACCGGGCCTTTCCGACTCGCCAGTCGCACATAGAGCTTCTGCGCATCCTCATCCAGCAGCTGGAACGTGTTTAAAAAATCAGTTTCGCTATCATTCAACAGATCAACATACCGCTTCTCAACAAAACCAAGCAGCTTCTGAAAATTGGTCAGGTAATAGTCTTCAGGTAATACAACGGGCGCTTGCAACGGAGCCTCTCTATTCACAGGCAGCTATATCTGAAGGGCGGAATACCTGCAAGCCGGACACATCCAGTAACGACTGTTGGTACATCAACCTTGCCAGAGCATCTATCCGGGTGGGGCGAAGTACTTTCAAACCGGAAACCGGCAGGCTGCCTAACAGAGACATCACATAAAAACCGACAGACTCCATTAGCCGGAACTCATTGCGTTCTCCATGCAACAATGAAGGCTGGTAAATGGACAGAGACCGAAGCCCCATTATTTTCAGCCCACTCTCCGCCTCACCTTTCACCTTCATATAAAAGGCCAGCGACCTCATATCGGCTCCATGGGCACTGATCAGATGAAACGATGGCTGTCCATGGTTTACTGCCCACTGCCCAAGCGCCAGAACATAATCACGGTCGACTTTGGCAAAGGCTGGTTTTGAGCCCGCTTTTTTAATCGTAGTGCCAAGGCAACAGAACAGGACATCAACGGTCAAATCTGGCTCCAGATCCTGTAGCTGGTCCAGACTCAACACAATCTCCCTGACCTTGGGATGATCCCTCCAGGGAGTCGCTCGATAATGGAGAACAATAACCTCAGAGTAGTGTTCACTCGCCAACAGAGATGCCATCAACACCTGCCCGGTGGCTCCGGTTGCACCAACCACCATAGCAATCTTGGGGGGCTTTTCTTTACTCATTCTTCTTACCCGTTTCTCCAGTTAATCAACCCGAAGAACAACCTGTGGAATCACAAATACCAGTCGAAATTGTCAGGCAAATCAAGTAAAAAGTGCGACATAACGATTTTCATAAAAAACAGGACCGCAGTTTATGACCAGGCTTGCAGAAACATTGGCCGCTATTGACCAGCTTCATGGGATGGATCCAAAGATTGTTGATGGCACCCCGGCAGAGCTGAGCTATTCCCTGAAAATGACACACTGGTTACAGCAGCTGGCTCCGGATGCTTCTGAAGAGTTGCAGATTGCTGTTCGCAGTCAGCACCTCTGCCGCTGGGAAATACCCCGTTCTGAATACCCTGCAGGACGTACCGGCTACCTGAAATGGCGCACCGAGCTGGGCAAACTGCATGCACGAAAAGCCAGTGAAATCATGGCCAGTAATGGTTATTCAGAAGAAAGCTGTGCACAAACATCGGCGATCATCCGCAAGCAGGGCATCAAGCGTAATGCAAACGCCCAGACTCTGGAAGATTGCGCCTGCCTGGTCTTTCTGACCCGTGATTTTTCGGCCTTTGCCACAAAACACCCCAGAGAGAAGGTGATCGACATTGTGCAGAAAACCTGGAACCTAAATCCTGCAATCCCAATTTCAAAAGGTCAAATAGAGGAATGAAACA
>OODV01000241.1 GCA_900299555.1 uncultured Endozoicomonas sp. | reverse complement strand
TCCACTGATTGAATCCATAATATTACCTGCCCTGGTAAATGATTCTTTTCTTTTGGTATTTATTTTTAGTTCAGTGGCACTTATTTATTATTCACTTTTGTTCTTTAAAAAAAGGAATGAATTTGGATTAATGGTGATTATTCACCATGGTCAATATTATTTTTATTTATCAAGCTATTAAGAATGTCGGTGTCATTGTTGCCCAAGACAAACAAATCAACATCTTTAAAGGTGACTCGTTTGGTGACATCCCCATCGGCCTCTGGGCTAATCTCCATAATGGTATCGCTGCCACTGGCAACAAAGTGGAAGTGCTGATCCAGGCTGTTGCTGGCATCTACCAGAATGTCGTCCAGCTTCAGCAGGTCGCCCTCATTCGTGTTGAAATCAGTAATAATCAGGTCAGCAGGGTTCTGACTGTTACCATTGATGTTGAAATCAAAGGTATCAGCACCACGACCACCGGTAGCAGTGACATCATCGTGATTGATGATAAAGAAGTCATCACCGACATCACCAATCAGTGTTTTAAGGGTGTTCCCCGATTCATGACTGAAGCCTGCTACTCGATCACTGATCGTATCAATCGTGTTTCCTGCACTGTCATCAAGACTATTGCCTGTATAACTAAATAACAGTTGCTCATCACCGCCGACCTGGCTCCCATCAAAAGTAATGCTTGCTTCCTGGCCGCTGACCGTAATATTGATGATTACCCGATCAACACCATCCACTTTAACCGCAAACTCTGTATTAGCGGGAACTCCTGAAATTGCTTCAGAAAAGCCCAGTACCAGTTCATTGCCAGAGACCAGAGAAGAGCTGAGATTAGGAGCGCTCAGGTCAGATTGAGTCACTGAACCTGAAACCAGAGCATCGGTAGTTGCAGTATTGCCCGCCAGATCTTTGATAAATCCGGCAGCAATATCTACCTGATCATTACTGTAATCACCTCCAGAGTTACTTTCGATATCAACGCCTTTGGCAGCAGCCAGTTCAATACTGAGTCGCGTGTTATCGACCACTTTTGCAGAAAGGACATCATCTTTAGTGAAACTAAGGGCCAGAGATCCATTGACGTCATAACTCAATTTGCTCCAGTCAAGAATAAGCCTGAGCTCTGTACTCTCGGCAGAGGCGTTGGCACTGAGGATATCATTGAAGCCAGTTCCATTGAGGATAAGAACATCCGCATCAGGATCGTATTGTGCAGACGTAATAGTTGATGCAGGGTTAGTGGTGTCAATATGGATCTCTTTAGACCCAGCCATGGTGGCTTCGCTGCTTAACCCATTCATTGCCGTACTGGATACATCAACCGTTCCGCTATTTGGACCGCCATCGCCGTAGAAACGGCCGCCATTGGTATTAATTGTGGTTACATTCAGGCTATTAACGGAGTCTCCAGCCTGAATGGTATAGGAGAAATTAAATACCCGGGATTTTGTGTCGTCCGATTCAACCAGAGTGGCAGTTTGGCCATTATTGAGTGTTAATGTTGGAGTACCGCCTGATGTATCCACAATCACTTTCTGATTAAAGCTGACCGTTATATTGATAACATCACCGGCTTTGTAGATACCGTTTGCAGTGGTTGAAGATATCGCATCCAACTCAGCCAGATTGGCACTGTCCGTTCTGCGGTATGAGCTGAACTTAAGATCCTGATCAGCAAGCTGCAGAGTTGAGTTATTACCTGCTGAGTCAATAAGCCAGCCCTGGTCAATGCGGATGTTCATATCTTGGGAGAATGATTGTTCGCCATTCCAATCGGCAAAATAGCTGAACCCTTCCCAGTCTTGAAAGCGCTCATACCCCTCTGTTGTTAACTTAAGCGTTGCCCGGGTTGAAATGTTGCCATGCTTGCTGAAAAAGTCGATGTCGTTTTGATTGAAGAAATAACTGGTTGGATTGCCATAGTCATCCGTGCCACTGATGACCAGTTTTGACCAGTCAATGTCATAGGTATTGGTTAATGACTCGCTCAGATTTACGGGCCATACCTGGCTGGAATCAAACTCAAAATAGCCAGCCCAGAAGAAAAAGTTAGTGATTGAAAAGCTCGGAGCTGATGTATCCACTGTGATATCAGCCTGACTGGCCAGTGAATCACCATTGCTTCCAGTGGGAAGGCTGGCGGCATTCAGGTCATTACCTGAGAGATCCTGTATAGTTGCCCCTGTTAGTGAAAGGCTGGAAACATCCAGATCAGAGACATTATGGCCAGCAGGAATCGTGTAATTGAAGACCAGCTTGTTGGATCCGGAGCCACTGGCATAGGTTGCCTGACCGCCTGAATTCAGATTCAAGGCAGGGGAGCCGGTTACATTAACGGCTTCACTGATGGCCATTTCTATTTGAATCACTTTTCCGGCGTTGTAGTCTCCATCAGCTGTCAAGCTTCGGATTTGCTGGATATCCGGAGCGTTCACATCGATAGTGCCCGTACTGCTCTGGGCAAGGGCATCATTACTGCTCAAGGCCGGCAGGGTGGTAATCAGTGAATTTCCTGCAGCATCAAAAATCATGGTGCCTGACGGAATAGAGAGTGCACTGGCTGTGCTGTAATTCAGGTTGCTGCTGTTTTCACTGTTACCACTACCAACAGTGTAAATGAACTTTAAGGTATTGCTTCCTGCTCCGCTGTCATACAAAGCAGTAGCGCCATTATCCAGTGCAAGGCTGGGTCTGGTCTGATTATCTGCAAGGTTAACCCCACTGATATTAACCACTTCACTGAGTTCAACCAGAATGGCTACTTCATCACCCGGTTTGTAATTTCCAGACGCTTCCAGACGTACCTGCAATACGGTTGGTGCAGCGATGTCAGAATAATCCAGTGTCAAGTCAGAGGTACTCACGGTGCTCTCATTTCCTGCGAGGTCTCTCAGAAACCCTGCCTGAATATCGATACCGTCTTCAGCGCCTTTGTACCCAAAAACATTTTCAAGCTCTGAGGCTTTACTGTCTATCAGCTGAATGGTCAGAGTATCCGAGCCAGCCAGACGTGTTGAATTAATATCACTGGCTGAGATAGTCACATTCTGGGTTACCCCATCATCCTTGTCGATATCAATAACCAGTTTGCTCCAATCGAGTCTGGCAGTGATATCTTCAGTAGCGCTCTCACTGTTGTTCAATAGCTGGTCAAAGTTACTCCCTTGCAGCAATAACTGATTATTGTCTTCATCATAAGCAACACTGGTGATTGTTGTTGCAGGGGCTGATGTATCGACTAGGATCTGGCTGTTTCCAGCAAGGGACTGGTTGCTGTTTAGATTTGGTAGTCCTCCTTCATAGAGCTGAAAACCATCAAGCCCAGTAAATGAGTCACCATTATTATCGGTAATGTTAAGGCGATAGATACGATACTCTCCCGGATTATCTACCTCAAAGAACTTGTTTTCTCTGTTGCTCCAGTTGTTGACCACTGTTTCGGTATCCAGGGTTACGAAGTTAACCCCATCGTTACTGCCCTGCAAAGTCCAGGCCTTTGGCTCCCGCCCGACACGAGCTTCAACAGCTTTTAGAGAGTATTGCAGGATCTGAATTGGGCTTTCCAGTTCTACCTGTAACCAACCTGTAGTTCCAGAAATTCCCCAGGAACCTTGGCTGTCTGATGCATTGGCTGGCGTTGAATCAAAAGCTCTGTAGGGTTCAAAGCCAGTACCAGCATCTCCGCTTGCAGTGACAGCAATATTCTGCTCGGAAGAGGATGACATTAATGGGATTAACCCATTAATGTCATATCCTAACTTGGTGGTTTCACCTGCTCCATTGATGAGGGTTGATGAGGTACCAGTGCCTTCATAGAGTTGGAAGCCATCCAGACCTGTATAAGTGTCACCGTTATTTCCAGTAATATTGATCCGGTAGTATAGATAGTCTGCCCCTGTATCAAGAAAGTACTCTTTAGTTTCTCGATTTTGCCAGTTATTGACATTGTTTTGAGTGTCCAGAGTGACGAAGTTAGTGCCATCGTTGCTGGCTTCCAGAGTCCAGCTGGAAGGTGCTCTTCTATTCTGACTTTCAATGTTAGTGAGTGAGTATTTCCAGATCTCAGTTGAGCTAGTTAACTGGACTTGCAACCAAGCTGTAGAGCCACTGACAGCCCAAGAGCCTACGTTAGTGCTGGGATCGGCCACCGTGCTGTCAAATGCACGGAATGCAGCATAGTTGGCATTATGCTCGCCACTCGCCGTTATTACATAGCCTTGATCGCTTGCTGTTGACAATTCTGGGATTAAACCGTCATTGGAACGTATGACTTGAGAGGCAAAGCCTAAAGAGCGGTTATCTCTGTAATTCAGATCATCAATGTTTTCACCCGCTGACAGCGTATGTCGGAAAACAAACTCACGGGTACCACTGCCAGATACATAAACGGCATTACCGCCGTAGGGTTTATCACTATCAGGCTGACGGTCATTTAGAAGCAGCAAGAGAGGATCACTATTTTCATCATAGTTTTGCAGCGTCACTTTCTCGCTGAAGCGAACGCGGATTATTACCTCATCTCCGGCATTGTAGCTTCCGTCTTCGGTATCTGCTGATACACTGAGGACTGTAGCACCACTGGTTGTAACACCAACAGTGGCATCAGTCAGTGCATCGGTGGATGAACGGTTGCCAGCCTGATCACCAATAAAGCCCGGTTTAATGGTCAGCGTTACATCTCCATTAATGGTGCTGAAGCCGTTATTACCAAGAATTGTGTCAACGCCATCGTCAATCACGATTTCAAGTTGATTGCTATGAACCCTTACCGAGCCAACATCAGATGCATTCAGCCTGATATTGTCAAAGCTTTCATCAAGCTGTTTCAGTTTGATAATGAGGTTATCCCAGTCAAAGCGGTTCAGTTCGTTCCCCTGAAGCGATATGCCGGTATTTTCATCACTTCCCAGCAATGTGCTGAAACCAGATCCACTCAGGGTTAATACCAGATCATCAGAACCTTCCGGGGACAGTGTAACCCCTGTAATTGAAACCTCAGGGGCGTTACCGTCGACTCTTAAATCAGCCTTTTCTAGAAGGGCATTAATATCTGATTGTTTTACTGCAATGGTTTTAATCAGCAGGCTTTTATCGATACCCGAGGCTGCTGAAGAGTAGGCGCCCACTGAGAGTGTAAAATCATCAAAGGCTGAATTTCTGCCATCATTGACCGTATTGTAGGTAGCGTTGCTGCCGTCAACGGTATAGCTGTCAATGACCAGTGTATTACTGGAATTGATATGACCGGTAATGACCAAATCATGAAATTGATTGTCATCGGGGATGCCTGCTTCAAAAGCAAAACGGTTATTGGTACTGGCAGCGGCAGGGTCTCCCAGTGATATATTCATGCTGCCAGAATTCATGACAGTCATGGATATCTGGAAGCCGGATTCCTTAAATGATTCCAGTTCATCACTGGTAAACTGGTAATACATGTTAGGCAGATCCGAGGCTCCGTCGGATAAGTAGTCCTGAATCAAAAAGGCCTCTGCTGTGGAGCCTTCACCATCAAGGCTGATGTATTTCATATTGTCATCAAAGGACTGGGTATCGACGGCTGTCAGGGTTGTTTCACGAATGTCGCCTTCTCTGATTTCATCATTATCAAAGAAACTCCACCCGGCCGTTTCGAGCGCCGCCTTGGTCATCAGGTCTGTAGCATTAAAGTCAACCAGGGTTTCCATCACTGGAACCATGAGAACGGCATTATTTCCGGACAGGTCTTTAATGGATCCGCCATTCAGCTGGAGAGCACTGGGGCTATGGACGTCGAGATCGAGTGTCTCATCTCCTGCCTGAACGGTATATTCAAAGACCAGTTGTTGAGTACCGGAGCCTGAGCTGAAACTGGCTGCACTGATCTGGTTTCCTGTACCCATCAACAAAATGGGCTCACCAGTGACTTCTACAGGCTCATCAAAGTTCACCTGAAGTCGAATCACGGAACCAGAGGCAAACTCTCCATCGGGGCTCAGGTTGCTGACGCTGGTGATGCTGGGTGCAACACCATCCGGTGGCAGGACAAAAATCTCTACACCAGCAGTATTCGCATCGCTCATGGTATTACCGGCGGCGTCCTGGAAAAAACCATCACTGATAATCCGAATCAGATCCTGACCCTCTGCATTACCAAATCCTGCGGTTGCTCTCATGGTGGCCAGTTTGCTGCTGTCCAGCTTGATATAAAGCTCCTGATCATTAACCGCAAGGGTGGAACTGATATCAGAAGCGGTAAAGCTGATGTCGGTATTGCTGCCGCTGTTGTTTACGATACGCCATGACAGTTTTGTCCAGTCCAGTCTTGAGGTCAGATCTGTGTCAGACATCTCTCCAGGAGATAGAAGGGAGTTGAATCCTCCTCCAGTGAGAACCAGTACGCCTGCTTCATTGACTACGCTGTTATCAGCCAGTCCAACGGTCGGGATTACACTGTCTACTTGAATTGTATTCTGCTGAGCCAGCCCCCCAGCGGCATCAAGGTCTGGCAGTGTTAAGCTGGCATTATTGCCAACAAGGTCTGTGATTGTTCCGCCATTCAGGCTTAATGCTGTGGTTGAAATTACGCTGAGATCGGCAGATTCATCTGGGCTCTCTATGGTGTAGGTAAACGACAGAGTATCTGTTCCTGAACCACTGCTGTAAGTGGCTAGTCGGTCGAGTGTTCCGGTTTCGAGCAGCAGGGTTGGTTGGCCAGAAACCTCAACCCGTTCGGAAAATTGTATTTTCACAGTTACCGTATTGCCAGACTGGTACCACTGGTTTGCGTCATCACTGAAGATCCGGGTAACATCTGGTTCACTGTCGCTATCCGTGGTGTTGGTCACGGTGAGGCTGGAAACGTTAGCGGCATCATTACCAGCACTGTCTTCAATCCGATCACTGTTCAAATCATTGCTGGCGGCAGGTGCGTTATAGTCAATGGTAACCTGCTGTCCATCGTTTACTGGTTCATTCAGGGTGAGAGTGACTTGGTGGCCATGAATGGCTATGTTGCTGATAGATTTGCTCTGGCCTTCAGCCAATACCGTAAATAAAGATGGGGACAGTGTAGTGCTGGTATTGAGTTCTTCATTTAACGTCAGTATCAGGGTATTACCATTAATTTCTGCGGAGTTCAGGTTGGGTGAGATGGAGTCGGTGATATTGGTTATAGCGACATCACCATGGTTGAACGCGACAGCATCAAAGCCTCTTAAGTCCTCAATGCTATCCGAGTTTACTGAATTATCACCAATGTCCCATTGGGTGCGGTTGATGGTGTAAATGGAGCGGGAGCCGGCAATATTCATCACGCCCAGCTCACCAGCACTGATATTTTCACTGAACTGGTGAGCAATTTTTTCATCACCATCAACGATCAGTGTGACCTTGTTATTGATAATGGTGACTTCCGTGTGACGTGAAACATCAAAATTTGCTGGGTCTGAACTATTATTTGCTGCTTTTGTTGTAGTCGTTCCATTTATAAAATGCAGAATGCGCCATTCTGATGTTCCACTACCGTCGTAACTACCAATGGCTTTGAAGTCATTGGCATTTACATAGTCAAAAACAATAAAGGCATTTCGTGAGCCAAAGTCATCGGTTGGCGTTACGGTGAAATCAAGGTAAAGATCGTCACTTCTATTGGCGCTGTTCAGGGTATTGATCAGAACTACATTGTTGTCGGAAACCGAGGTCAGGGTTAGTGTGTCTCCGTTCAGTGAAGCTGTCCCGCCAGTACCCACAGAGAACCCGCTCTGGAAGTCGGCGGTTGTTGTGGGTTTATAATTCAGTGTAACGGTCTCACCGTCAGTAACCGGGCTGTCCAGCTCCAATATAACTTTATTACCACTGACTGAAGTACCATTTATGTTTCTGGCAACGCCTCCAACCTGAACGTCGACAATAGAGTCTCCAGTCAGTGTCATAGGCTGGCTATTACTATTCAGATCACTGGCAGTGGTACCTCCACCTTCTTCGAAGTCATAAGCGTGATAGGTATCGCCAGTCAGGCCTGAGGCAAAGTTGGCAAAGTCAGTGGCGTTGTAGAGGTCGGATATTTCAGTGGAAGAAAGGTCCCGGTCAACGATCAGCATATCATCGATAGCACCATCCATTGGTGCATCATTTGTGAAGTTGCTTTTACCTATTAAATTGTTAGTTCTAGTGGCTACAGAAGGTACAACGCCTTGAAATGTACCTGCGAGAGTACCATTCTTGTATAAGCTGAATAAACCACTGCTACTGATCGTCGCGGTTACATGTACCCACTCATTTTCAACAAAAAAATTATCAACTGACAATTCGTGCATTGTACTATTATTGAAAACGTGGAAGCTCGCCGTACTGGTAGTTCCTTGATGAGCTAGAACAATATTTTCGTTGTTAGGACCATTTCCAAAATCAAAAACCCTTGACCAAGATTGGGATAAGTCATCGTATCTAACCCATGCAGCCAGAGTCATTGATCCGCCAATACTCAGGTTTTCAATTTCACCAGTACCTTCAAAGCCATTAAATTCAAGCCCGGTTCCCTGACCGTTCTTGCCGGCTCCCCATTCAACTCCCATGAGCCCAGCTGTTTCATTCAGTTCTTCGGAGTAGGTGAGGGTGATGATATCTCCATCAACCACCGCACTGTTGAGGGTTGGAGGGGTCGTGTCGGCATTGTTCTCGACCAGTGCATCTGCAAAACCGTTGCTGGTATTGCCTTGGGCATCCTGAATTGCAGCACCACCATTGTTGGTTGCATTCGCAGCACTGTAAGACAGTCTTACAATATCAGCATCAACGACTGGACTGTCCAGCGTCAGGGCCATTTGACTACCCGAGATACTGACATTGGAAACCGTACGGCTACCACCACCAATCAGTGAAATAGTAAAGGCACTACTGTCAGGCAGACTGGCTGAGTCAAGGCTTTCGTTATAGTTGACGATCAACTGATCACCGTCCACCGTGATATCCTGACGAACCGGTGCTACCCCGTCAGGATTGACGGTGGCTGAGAAGTTGGTCAGTGCAGCAAATGGATTAATGCCACCTTGTTCCTGCACCGGATTGCTGCCGGGTGTGTAACTGGCCTGTACATTGGCACCAAAGCTGACCGCATTGTCCAGGCTCAGGCGAATCTGGGCACTGTTCAGGTAAGAGACATTCAATACATTCACAGCACTGCTATCAACAGACACGGCAAAATCGGCGAGAGCCGGAATGCTGCTGATGTCCATGTCTTCACTGAAGGTGAGGATCAGATCCTGTGTATTGGCAACCAGTTCAGCGGTTGAAAGGGTAGGAGCATTGCCAGAGAAGGTAACGGTTTGCGTAGCTGTTGAGATATTATTGGAAGTGTCGGTTTGAGTGGCAGTGATTGCCAATTGCCCATCGGACAATGAATCGATATCCAATACTTCCTCAGATAAACTCCAAGTGCCATCTACATCGACAGTAACCGTTTCTGTAACTGTATTATAAATAGATGCAACATCGGAGGCACTAAGGCTCTGATTAAAAATTTCAACCCCAGCAATATCGCCATCTAGAAAAAATGGAGCTGATCCGTTCAGGTTTCCTAACTGAAATGCTCCATCCCAGTTAAATTCAGATGATGAGAGAGAACCAGAAGCAACTTCGACACCATCAAGATACAACTTATGACCGCCTATGCCGCTGCCAAATGTGGTCACCACATGATGCCACTTACCATCAGCGAAGTTAATAGGGCTTGCAATGGTTTCATTACCTGAGGTGGGGTTGTAGATATAGGATTTAAGGTTGCCATTTTCCAGGAAAAGGGCACGATCCCAACCACCACCACCAGAAGTTTCATTTTCTGTAATTCTAAAGAGGCCTCCATCTGTATCACTGGTTCTGAACCATAGTGAAACCGAGTGGCTACTTTCAGAGGCATTATTGTCTCCAGACAAAACACCGCTGACATAATCGTCAGTTCCATCAAAATGAAGTGCTTGATAAGCGTCAACAGGTCCTGAAGTATAGCTTGCAGTGCCTCCATTAAAAGTAACCGCACTGGTACCGGTAAGGTCACCGTTTAATTCCCAGCTGGCCTGAGCATCCGGTACAGAAGAAGGCCGACCAGTAGCTTCCAGCAGGTTGGTATTGCGAATTTGTACTGCAACGATAGCCCCAGGCTCACCTACACCAGAGACAAACAAGGCATTCTCTTCCGCAGCACTGATCTGGTGGTCACCCATGACCGGCGTATCAATAGCCAGAGTATGAGTGGTGATCAGCTGACCATTACTCTGCAACTGACTGATAATGGCGTCATCGGTATTGCCCAGGGCAGTGAGGTCAACGTTTTCAAGAACAATATGCTGAACAACATCTCCTCCCGCGGTCCTGCTGACCTCAATAGTCGTATCCGAGCCATCCAGACGGAAGTGAATAAACTGATCAAGAGCTGTTGACTCTTCACCAGTCAGGAAGGCGTGAAGGTCAAGGATATCGCCACTGGCACCGAGGGCAAAGTCGGTAATACGGTCAGTGGCAGGAGCGCTTAAGGTACCTTCGTCACCCGGCTGCCAGACCAGTCGATCCCGACCGGACCCTGTGGTGATCTTGTCATTATCGGCACCACCGGTAATGATATCGTTACCGCTGGAGCCAGTAATCGAGTCGTTACCAGTACCGCCTTCCAGAGTATCCACTTCAGGCAGAACACCTTGCAGGCTGACATTATTGAGAATGGTACCCTGGCCGTCATTCTGGCCGGGTACCTCCCGAATCATCAGAGTCTGGCGGGTGCCATCACCGGTCAGGTTAACGGTATGGGTTGCCCAGCTGTTACCGATACTGATGGTCTGCACATACTGGTCTCCCCACCAGATTTCGACGTCACCGGAATTGGCCAGGCGAGTATAGGCTTCAAACGACAGGGTATAGGTTTCACCATTGAGGGTGTCGACCTGCTGGTAGATGGCATCGACATCAGTGCTATTGCCATCGAGTTCCAGTCGGGGAGTGGTGTCAGCTGATGAGGGAACCCAGGAAGTACTGTGTGCAATAACCTCAAAAGAACCCGTTGGAAGTAAGTCTACATCAACACCCGATGTGTATTGCCCAGTAGTAATGCTTCCTGTATTAAGTGCTCTCCAACCTGATGTATTTGTGGCAAAGTTGAAATTAGTGAGCATCTCTCCACTATTACCACTCCCATCGGGTAGAAGCCCTTTAACACTGATACTGTTTAACAGTGCTCCGACAGATGTGTTTTGATCCGGAACCTCCCTAATCATAATATTTTGCTCGCTACCATTACCGGTGGCGGTGAAAGTAAATGTCTGCCATTCCGTGGTTGTCAGGTTTATCGTTGATATGTGGACCCCATCCCACCACACTTCTAGATCATCAGTACCTGTTGTTGTCCGTGCTGCTGCATTAATTGTTATGGTATATGTTGCATCATCAACAGTTGTAAAGCTCTGGGTAATTCCATCAACATCATAGGCAACATCCATTTCCAGTTTATTGGAAGTGTCGGTGTTGGTCTGCAGTGCACTGGCATTCCATGACTCTGCTTCTATCTGGGGAAGACGGGTAGCATCTACAGTGTCTGTGGTACTTGAGATCGAAGCGGTGTTCACCGCTTTCCAGTTATTGAGAATCACATCGCGATAGTTGCCATGATCAGTAACAGTCGTAAAGTTATTAAACTCCGTGTTTTCCAGCAGTTCATCATAGCGCCCACCAGTATTCAGCTGGTTACCCTGGATAATATCGTCACCAGCACCACCGCTGATCTGGTCATTGCCGGCACCGCCTTCCATCAGGTCAATACCGGAGCCACCGGTGAGTGTGTTGTCCTCACCGTCGCCACGAACGACCGTGGCATTATATTCGGTGAGCGGACTGTTGTTACCGCCCCCATCGGTGGAAGTCACTCGGATATTAAGAGGGTCGCCATTATTTAAGGTGACGGGAGGGGTAAAGCTCCAGGTACCATCACTGGCTACAGTAGCATTGTAGTTAATGCTGTTAATGGTGAAGTTCAGGGTGGTATCGGGCTGGCCGGTACCGGTAATGACCGACTGAAAGTCATTATTTAAACTGACAGCGCTGATTTCTGGCGCCACCGGTGGCAGATCATTTACGGCAATGGTCAGGCTTCGGGTGGTGGAGAGGCCGCCATTATCAGAAGCCGTAATATCCAGGCTGATGGAGGCTTCTGTATCAGCATTGATGGTTTCTCCGGCTTTCAGCTTGAGAATTCCATTCTCTACGGTGAAGCGGTTGTCACTGAGGGTGTAGTTGTGAGTACCGAATGCGCCCTCTGGGGAATCGGGATCAATGATATACAGAGGGCCAACTTCAGCACCATCCTGCCACTCATCAATACGGGCTTCGCCCTGGTAAAGGGAAGCGATTTGAGTAGCGGTCAGTCCCTGGCTATAGACCTGTACGCCGGCTATTTCGCCTTCAAAATACTGGTTTCCTGCCGGGTAGTTTGTATATCCCAGGCTGATTGCCGTCTGGGTAGTAAAGTTAGATACGTCGGACGATCCAGAAGCTACTTCTACGCCATCAACGTATATTTTCTGCCCACCGGCATTGCCGCCAAAGGTATGGACAACTTGATGCCACTCACCGTCATTAAAGGTATCGGTAGACGTAATCACTTCACCAGACGACCATAGACGCCCTTTTAGCTGACCATTTTCCAGCCAGACATTGCGGTCATGGTCAGGGCTGTCAGTCTGGAAAATACCGCCATTGGCTGAGTCTGTCTTAAACCAGAGTGCGACGGCATAACTGGTTTCAGACACATTCAATGATGCCGTAAAGTGATCATTACTGCCGTCGAACTGCAGTGCTGACCCAGCAGTGCCTCCGGGACCATCAACATAGACCGGCGAACCTCCACTGAATGAACCATTCACGGAACCGGCGTCGTCATTCAGATTACCTCGTAACTCCCAGGAAGCCTGAGGTGTTGGCAGAGCCACAGCATTGCTGAAGGGCAGCAATATATCGGTTGGCAGCTCATTTATATCTGCCACTTTAATGATGACAGGTTTGACGTTCTGGGCACTGTTGCCGTTGTTGTCGGTCAAAGTAATGGTCAGGTCGTAGTGATTCTCGGTTTCGAAATCCAGGGTGATGTTCTGGTTAACATGAAGTTCAGGCTGACCGTTGTTATCGATGATTGTGAATTTGTCTGCATCGGCTCCTGACAACGTGAGCTGGGTATCCACCGTGTCGCCAGCGGTGACGTTGATATCCGCTACTTTAACGAACCCATTACCGGTATAGGTCATCTCGGCAATGGTGTCGGTGGAGAGTTCCATGTTCAGTAACATTATGTCGGTATCAATGGTGGTGCTGTAGGTGTTGCTGCCAGATGATCCAGAGTAGGTATTGGCCAGAGTGGCAGAGAAACTCTGGCCCAGGTTGGCAACCGCAGCGGTGGTCAACGTACCGGTGACCGTAAATGTGGCGGTTTCCCCTTTGAGCAGATCCACCAGGGTATTGATGTTACCGGTGCCAGATCCGGTCTGGCCATTGGTGGTGGTGTAGGTCCAGCTTGTGTTTTCCAGCCCAGTAGGTGCATTCCATGTCATACTGGTTTCATAGGCGTGGTTATCACCGGTATTTTCAATGGCGAATTCCCAGCTGACTTCATCACCAATGTTGGCGTTTGTGGGTTCTATCGGGTTGGTGACGCTAAGGTCCGCAGGTACCTTAACGGAAACATTATCAACCCAGTGGTAATTGGTGATACCTCCGGTGGCTGCACCAAAACCCAGCTTGAATGTATCAGGTACAGTCTGGGAAGTGTTAGCTGCATAGTCATACTGGTCATAGATGGTCTGCCAGGTACTGCCATTATCCCAGCTCATCTCCAGCGTCAGCTTCTGCTCGGTATCCAGGGTTAAGCGCACCTTACGCCAGTCATGGCCGTTACCATCACCACTGCTGTCGGTACTCGTACTGGTATCGTCAATTCCACCAAAAGAGCTGACCTGAGAGTGCGACAGGTAGCCATAGCCTGTTGTGCCATTACCGCCATCTCGGATAACGACACTGTCTTTACGGTTAATAGAGTCTCCGGCAAAGCCTCCGTATTCGTCAAAGCCAATACCCATATAGGCTTGTGATAATCCGGCAGGCTCAGCATCTTCAGGTCTTGGAGAATACCCCAGAGAACCACCGGAACCTCCAGCGGTGACCGTCGCCTGACTGCCATCTACCAGAAAAAACACCATACCATCTGCGCCAGAGCCACCCCCGGAGAAATAATCAAACTCAACCTGAATGCCTAGAGAAGACGAGAATGCGGTATCCATTACGGTAAAGCCGGTTTCACTAAGTCCTACACCGGTTAATTGCAATATGCCCCCATCTGTAGCGCCGGCAGCCGATGTGAGGTGTTGGGCGTTGCCTTCGATACTCCAGTCGGAGGGTGACGCCTCAAAATTTTCTTCAATCGGGAATGGTAGCTGGGCAACGTTCAGGCTCACGGTATGTGAATCCGTTTTGGTTCCATCGACACCTGTCGTATTGTTCAGGTCGCTGGTGGTAATGGTCAGAGTGTCAGCAGTAGCATCGCTGTCTGGTGTGTAGGCCAGACCTTCCAGTGCCTTCTGCACAGGACCCTGCAAGTTGATATGGTCTGGTTCAAGGGCTTTGTTAAAAATTCGGAAATTATCCAGATACTCGGCAAAAGGTTGATCTCCACTTTGGTAATTACCAATGGCTTTGATATCGATGGAGGACTGGTAGTTACTGGTACCAACATGTTCGTTGTCCAGATAGAAGAATGTTTTTCCATCTTTACCTACCGCTGTTAATGTATGCCAGGAGTCCCCCAGGTTATTCATGAAGAAGCCAGAGCCTCTGAAGACACTGTTGCTGGTGTCATAAACACCCAATTCACCGGTTTGATAATGAACGGTGATGTGGTGATCACCGGTTTCGCCACGAACCAGGGTATTCCATAGATTATTGTTAAGGAACAGATCTTTAAACTCGGTTGTGATGGTCCATTCACTGGCCAGATCAAATGGATCATCAAAAGTTATCATGTCGCTGTTAGCGTCGAACTGAATAATTCCACCCTTGTCATCATCATCGAGTCTTTCGACACCAGTGAAGGTGGTTTGAATATTGTGTTCGGTATCCTGGCGGGCATTGGTTTGATCAGAGAAATTCAGGTGGAAATCATCCTGGTCAGCTCCAGCGGCAGTATCAAGATTTAGCTGAGGAACAACAGCGGAGTCATAAACTCTGAAGTCATCCAAATATCGTGCGAATGGATAGTTCTGAGAGTCATTGCCATTACCTATTGCATCTATTGGTTCCTGAGATTGGTAGTTACTGGTACCTACATGTTGGCCATCAATATAGAAATGGGTCTTTCCGTTCTGTCCAACTGCTGTCAGTGTATGCCAGTCGTTATCCAGACTGCTCATGTCATAGCCTGAACTGTGGAACGTATTTGAACCGCGGTCACGTGTTCCAAGGACTCCGCTATCTGAAACTTCAATATGAATATCGGTGTCACCATTGTTACTTCTTGCCAGCGCTCCAGTTGCACCATTCCCAAGGTAAAGGTCTTTAAAGCGTGAGCTGATTGTCCACTCGGAACCTAGCGAATACGATTCATTTAAATTAATGCGGTCGCTGTTTGAATCAAACTCAATGACACCGCCCTGAACGGGATCGATAATGCGGGAAGCTCCGGAGAGAGTTCCTCCTGTTTCTGTTCGTTGATCAAATACTGGGTTATCAGGATCACTGAAAGTCAGTCTGAAGTTTTCCTGAGGTTCTGGCCCCTGACTTAGCCGTCCTCGCATGGTCATTGACGACTCACCGTTGCCGCCACTGACAAACTCAAGTCCTTCGGTATTTCCAAGGAACAATTTACCACTGTTTACCGATAGCGTGACTTCAAGAATCTCGGAGCCGATATCATCATCTTCAACATACACACCCTCAATGGAATTGAGGGACAGTGTTGACGTATCTTTACTACCTGGACCAGTAATTTCTGGCACATCATTGAACGCTTCAACCACAATACGGGCAGATTTTGTTTGAGTACCGCCATCCTGGTACTGATAAGAGAGCTGACCAAGATCAGAAACATTGTCGTACTCTTTTGGTGCATCATAGAGCAGACCTTCCAGCTCAGTAGAGGTCAGAACGTCATTAATAGTAATTTCGGTTCCATCCGCTTTTTTGACCACACCGAGATTAGGCAGAGAGGTGATGGTGTAGCTGTTGATGCCGGCTTCAGCGGCCAGGTTGATATCATTATCAATGGACTCCTCCAGTACTTTGGCATTGCCGACCCGCATGGTGAAGGTATCAGAAGCTGTCAATCCATCGTCATCAGTGACGGTGACCGTGATAGTATGGTCTCCCACCTCAGTCGAGGCTGGTGTACCGGCAATGGTACGGGTTACCGGGTTGAATACCAGACCAGATGGAATGCCGGAAACACTGAATGAAAGCGAATCACCAAGGTCCTGGTCTTTAAAGGCATTAGCCGGTATCTGATAAGAGAATTGGCTCCCAACGCTGGCGGAAATACCGGAAGACTGGTTTTGCAACCCTCGGTCGTGCTCAGGAGCTTCATTCACATCAGCAATATTGATTGCAACGGCAGCGCTCTGGCTGCCGCCCTGGCTGTCCTGAACCTGCACGATCAGGTTATATACGTCTTTGGCTTCATGATTAAGGCCATTCACTACGGAGATATCCCCCGTAGTTTCATTAATGGCAAAATGTCCCTCATTGTTGCCTGAGAGAATAGAGTAGGTGAGGGCATCACCGGCATCCACATCCTGGGCCACCACCTGGCCAACAATGACACTGCCATCAGTGGTGGTATTTTCATTGACGGTAAACGTCTGGCTGCTGATAACCGGAGGTTCGTTCAGGTTACCGATGTTGAGGGTAAAGGTTTCGTTGTAAGAAAGTCCGCTGTTATTGTCATCGGTTGAGGTAACCGTGATATCCAGTGTGCTGCCATCAACTTCAAAGTTCAGTGACTGCCCATCCTTGAGTTTCAGCTGATTATTCACCACTTCAAAGCGGCTATCGCTGACGGTGTACTCATGGATACCGAAGGACTCGGTGCTGGCATCAATGTCGGTAGTGGTCAACGTACCGATCACAACCCCGACGGCATTCTCAGCGATGAACGTGTTAGTGAGATGGATATCCGAAGGGGCATCATTAACTGAATCTACATTCAGAGTGATTGTTTGTGAGATGCTTTCCAATCCACCACTGTCAATGACGGAAAATTGCAGAGACGTATAACTTACACCATTTGCATTGGCTTCGGGCGTAAAGACAAGATCAGGAATATCTTCAGTCGTAATGATTTGATTGGCGGAAACACTCTCTCCATTTAATGTGAGGCTTCCTGAAATAGGCAGCTGGGTTATTTTCACTGAAGCCATGGTGTCGCCAGCATCAACATCATTGAAGTTGAATTCACTGGCGGTAAATGTATGGCTATTATCCTCATCCAGCGACAAGGTATTATCTGATGAGGTTGGTGCATGGTTTTCCGCTGCATTGATATAAATAGTCGCAGTACTGGTGTCAGTCCCGTCAAAGACTTCATATGTGAATGCATCTGGGGAAAGCAGTTTTATTTCATTGGAGTTCAAGGCTCTGTTGTATATTTTTGCGGAATCAATAAGGCCATGGAAAGTATTGGAACCCGAGGAAAGGTCACCAGTATGAATTTTTGAACTTCCCGACAACCCGCCGAATGCTCCATCATCCGCATGATTTTGAACGGCCTCACCCATTCCACTGGCAAAGACCTCCCCATCAAGATAACCATTAAGAGTGCCTGCACTGCTATCCAATACGAGCGCTACGGTATGCCAGTCGGTATCACCACTTGTTAGTGCTGTATTCAGGAACTCGCCATTCCATCCAGTGCTTTCACTCCAGGCTCCTATATAAAGTTGACTGTTGTGTATATAAACAACAAAACCATTAGTTGAGCCGCCTTCTTCATAGAGAATTTGGGTTTCGCTGAGATCATTGCTGTCGTCAATTTTGAACGAGAGATTAATACTTCTCTGGTTGATATTGCCGCTGTAAGTATTGATTTCTGATGAGTCGCTGATGTGGATCAGATCTCCTGAGCCATCCAGACTAATCGCATTACCACTCAGTCCTCCGACGAAGGCTGTATTACCAGATAAAGTTCCATCGGTAGCATGTGCATCGTATGGCGCAGTGTCAGCCGTTGTTGTCCCGCTGGTTTCGTCAAAATTCCACTCGGCGACAAGGCTGTCGTTTAAATCAAGACCACCATATTCTGAATCCAGTGTGTAAGACCAGCTACCGTCAGCAGCTACTGTCATTTCTCCCCGCTCACCAGTTATAACGGTATTTCCTGTGCTGGCAATTGCCTGACCATTAATAGTGGAAACTGTCAGGTTATCTCCTTCGATGTCACTGTCATTAGTCAGCAGATTTCCACTAATCGGTGCAACATGGGAGACCGTATCAGATTCATCAACTGCATTTGGAGCATCGTTAATGCTGGTGACCGTGATGGTTTTATCAGCGGTTACTGAAAGGGCTCCATCGCTGACCTGTATGGTGAACGTCGCCGTTCCATGGAAGTTTGCGGGGGGGGTATAGGTCCAGGTATCGTCTCCATGGTCTGTAATTGTACCGGTATCAACTGAGAGACTCTGAATGCTCAGTGTGTCGCCATCGGCATCACTGAAACCGTAAAGGAGGTCGGTCTTCAGAAGGATCTGGCTATTGTCTTCATCAACATTGAGAATAGTGAGACTGCTTCGTGTGGCGAGGCTTCCTGTAAAGGCCGTCGCATCCCGCCCGTTACCGCTGGTATCAGTCACGGTGTTACCGGTTCCGGCAAAGTCTGTGCTGAACAACAGCTGACTGTTGTCGAAATAATCGGGCCCCTGGTTCATCAGAGCATTGATATTCGTGTCAGTCAGGTCGCTGGTGTTCGTGAATATCCCAACATCTGTTATTTCTCCATTTGTTGGGATGGATCCGTTGATCGCACCATTTCTAACCAGTGAACCAATATTGACCAGATCGGTATCTGCACCGGTGAACTGACTGGTGGTTGCAGAGCCATGGGAAAACTCAACACTTGCCCGTTGGCCATCCAGGTAAATCCGATTATCTGTACCATCCACTACTACGGCGATATGATGCCATTGGTCATCAAAAAGCAGGCTCTCTCCCTGTCTGAGATTCATATTTAAATGATTGTCACCGATACGAGAATAAAAGGTCAGACTCTCATCGTTTAACCCAGAAGTTGAGTTGCCAGCAACCAGCCAGGTTTGGGTTGTGGCTGATGATGCGTCTCCCGTAGAGAAAAGTGTGGCGCTGCCCTGTCCCGCATCCAGTTTTACCCACATACTTATGGCACCGGTGCTCATTCCTGCAAAATCGCTGGCATGGTTATTCAGTGACACAAAGGTGTCACCATTCCCCACTGGCTGCGTGTTGATTGTTCGAGTCAGGGACGCAACAGTCGAATCAAAAACCGGAGCATCGTTAATGGCAGAGACATCAATGGTCAGTGCCTGCTCCGTACTGCTTAGCTGGCCATCACTGACGGTAAAGCCAATAGAGGCATAGCCTGTGCCATTGCCATCCTGTGCCGGGGTGTACGACAGCTGGTTGATGTTGGCCGCGACAATGCTCTGATTGGCACTGACCGCGGAGCCGTTTAGGGTCAGAGTCCCAGCAGCAGGCAGTTGAGTGATGGTGATGGATTGTAGTGTATCGCCGCTGTCCTCATCACTGAAATTGAAGTCATTGGTGGTGAACGTATAACTCTGGTCCTCATTCACCGTCAGTGTGTTGTCCTCAGCGGTAGGAGCGTCGTTAACTTCGGTAAAGGTAATGGTTGCCGAGGTGGCGGCGGTGATTGCCGGGCCATCGGTCAGGGTCACCTGGTAGGCCGGTGCGGTATTGCTGCCATCGTGGGTAAAGCTGACAGTGCCATCCAGCAGCTGTTGCTGGGTAAAGCTGAAGGTACCATCACCGTTATCGGTTGCACCGCTCAGTGAGCCATTCTGGATGCTACTGAGGATGAACGTCAGGCTGTTGTCATCGTGATCTGGGTCGGTTGCACTGAGATTGGCAGAGCCGAGAATCACCGTAGCACCTTCGTCAATGGCCAGTTCGTTAGTGATCAGCTGCGGTCCATCGTTCACGGCGGTGATGGAAATGCCCCGGGTGACTTCGTTACTGGTGATATGGCCATCAGAGACGGTGAGGCTGATCACACGACCGGTAATATCGGGGTTGTCGGAGCTATTGCTGTAAGTAACGGAGCGCAAGGCGGCCTGGTAATTGGCCGGTGAAGCATTGCCAGACAGAGTGAGTGTACCGGAAGCGGCATCCCAGCTGCCGGTGATGCCGTTCTGGTCAGTAAAGTGCAGGGTATCTTCACTGGCGACATAGCCATCGCTGATGGAAACGGTGGCAGATTGGATATCCTCAACATCCAGTTCGGTCAGTTCCAGGTCGTCAGCAACAGGACTGGTAGGATCATTTTCTGTATAGGAAACGATGCTGTCGTATAAAATATTGTCTCCGCTCAGTACTGCACCCGATGTTGCACTGCTAGTGACTTGAAGTACTGCACTTTCAGTATTTTCCCAATAGATCAGCTCAAAACTATAAAAACCATCCGCTGGAGCTGTATATGATCCGGTTGTTGCTTCAGCGGGTCTTAAACCGAAAAACTCGCTGATGTTCTGCCCGCCAATATTGAGACGGAATCCATCATCAGAAGTGACTGTAAAGTCATGCTGGCCAGATTCCAGTTGAATGAAACCTGTGAAGCGCAAACCAAGGGTTTCCATTGCGTTATTAGTAATATCAGTACTTAGTGTATTAGCATCATCCCCCAGAAATTCTCCCAGAGTTCCGAAGTTTCCATAATTCAGATTACTTGCTGTGAATGTTGCAGTAGGTGTGTTGTTGACCAGATTACCAAGGTCGGTCAGATTATTTATTGCTGAATCAGTTTCAAAGACCTCACCAAGCAGTCCTGAACCCCCGCCAGTTGCTGGATCTCCAAGGCTTAAAATAGGCGCATCATTGGTACCGGTGATCGTTACGGTTACCACCTGATCAACAGTACCACCGTTGCCATCATCGACTGTTACCGTGTAATTCTGAGTCAGGGTCTCACCGGCTGCCAGATGGTCAATGTCCGCATCCGGTACGCTGAAGGTCCAGTCCACCTGGCCGGTACCATCCCCCGTCGTATTGTTGCTGACGGTTGGGGTGAAGGTACCGAGATAGTCGCTGGTGTCGGGGGTGACGGTGACGGTCTGCACATCGGTGAGATCAACGTCGGCGATGGTAAAGGAACCACTGTCGGACAGGGTGGCGGCATTTTCACCGGTACCGCCGTCAACAATTTCAGTGACCGTGCCGGTGACATCCGTGGCGGCAGTAATGGTGGGCACGTCGTTGGTGCCGGTGATGGTCACGGTGACCTGCTGATCCACGGTGCCGCCCTGGCCATCATTGACGGTCACGGTGTAGGTCTGGGTGACCACCTGGTCTCTGGCCAGGTAATCAATGTCGGCATCGGGCACGCTGAAGGTCCAGTCCACCTGGCCAGTACCATCGTTAGTGGTGTTGTTGCTGACCGTCGTGGTGAAGGTGCCGAGGTACCCGCTGGTGTCGGAGGTGACACTGACAGTCTGTACATCGGTGAGGTCGACATCGGCGATGGTGAAGGAACCACTGTCGGACAGGGTAGCGGCATTTTCACCGGCACCACCATCGACAATTTCAGTGACCGCGCCGGTGACATCGGTGGCCGTGGTAATGGTGGGCACGTCGTTGGTGCCGGTGATGGTCACGGTGACCTGCTGATCCACGGTGCCGCCCTGGCCATCATTGACGGTCACGGTGTAGGTCTGGGTCACCACCTGGTCTCTGGCCAGGTAATCAATATCCCCATCGGGTACGCTGAAGGTCCAGTCCACCTGGCCGGTGCCGTCGTTAGTGGTGTTGTTGCTGATGGTCGGGGTGAAAGTGCCGAGGTACCCGCTGGTGTTGGAAGTGACACTGACGGTCTGTACATCGGTGAGGTCGACATCGGCAATGGTGAAGCTACCGCTGTCGGAGAGGGTGGCGGTGTTCTCGCCACTGGCTCCATCGGCAATCTCGGTGACTGCCCCGGTGACATCGGTGGCGGCGGTAATGGTGGGGACATCGTTGGTGCCAGTGATGGTCACGGTGACCTGCTGATCCACGGTGCC
>OODV01000565.1 GCA_900299555.1 uncultured Endozoicomonas sp. | reverse complement strand
TACCCACCTGTTCGAAACCAGTAGCTTCGGGCGCTTTCATGATTTTCCCCTAGGTACCTGGGCGGAGAGTCTTCCGGCCATTTGATCTGCCGTAAGGCCACCACCACCGGCGATGGCCTGGTGGCCGCCATGCATGTGCTGGATGCCATTATCACTTCGGATAAAACGTTGGCCGAGCTGCGCAGGGGCATGACCAAGCACCCACAGCACAGCATTAACCTGGAGATGAAACAGCGCCGGGATATGGACCGCATCCCGGCCATCAATCGCGCCATAGAAGAGTGCGAAGCGCAACTGGCAGGCCGGGGCCGTGTGGTGCTGCGCCCCTCCGGTACCGAGCCGGTACTGCGGGTGATGGTGGAAGGCGAAGACGGTGAGCAGATCCGGGCGCTTTGCCACGAGCTGGCCGACAAAGTGAAGGGGGTGCTGAAGGCGTTGAACGGGTAGTGCCGTTCGCCGTGTTCACTACTTATTTTCAGTGTGTGGCAGCTGCCGGATAATCCATCAATTAGCCCGTTTTGAATGAACGCCATGGTCTCTTTGCATTTACCCCATCCAACAAAAACACCACTGCTGATGAACGCCGTGCTTCTGCTGGCGATTGTCGTCAGCCTGTTAAGCTGGTGGTCTGTTATTGTCAACCACAACCTCTTCGCCTGGCTTGGTCTGATTCTGGTTGCTCCTTTCGCTGCGTACCAATGCCACGAACGGCTCAAACCAGAAGTGCGCCACATTTACCGATTTTTGCTCTGGCTATTGCCGGGTTTGACTTTCACATTCAACGCTCTTGATGGCTCTGCCTGGTGGCTGGTCTACTGGCCGGTGTCTATGGTTCATGTGTTTGTGTTAAATGCGGTAAATATGGCCAGGGATTGATCTTAACGCTCGTTGTCCGCTATCTTCTACTCGCTACTCGCTACTCGCTACTCGCTACTCGCTACTCGCTACTCGCTACTCGCTACTCGCTACTCGCTACTCGCTACTCGCTACTCGCTACCTGAAAAAGGCCGTCTTTTCTTTTACGGACGGCGGGCAGCGATTGAAAGGACTCAATGAATACACTCCTCACCCACTTCCAGACCCTCCCCGACACGGCCAGACAGGCGATCCTTCTGGCTGCCATTGCCTTTGCCCTGTTCATGGCAATGATTCCCCACCGGTATGATCCGACGCGCTTTGTTAACGATAAGGTGAAACACGCTGCCACATTTTTTGTGTTGTTTGCCTTGTTGGATCTGGCCTGGCCAACGGCGGATATAACCTGTTGGAAACCGGTCGGTTTGTTTGTATTGGGCATATTGATTGAAGTGTGTCAGGGCTTTACAAAGCACCGTTATTTCTGCTTTGGTGATCTCATGGCCAATGGTGTGGGCATACTGGGGTATATTGGGCTGCAAGTGGTGTATCAGGGCGGTGTTTGATTGGGGGTCATTGTTAAAAGCAGTGTGCAACCATGAGGCTGGTGGTCCGATACCCCGGACGGGTATTGATAAGTTGTATCTGGTCGTATAAAGCAGGTAGACTCGGCACGCGATGAAAGGGCATTGCTTATCCGGCATGGGTGGATGAGCAATGTCTGATTCCCTGCTGTGGTGGGGGTTAGCGATAGGAAACCCTTAAGGCGAGTTACGCGTTGAAGTTTCCCTGCATCTGTGGGGGTTAGCGGGCCCAACACGGGTTGAGTACCTAAGCAGCAACGTTCCCTGCCTCTGCGGGGGTTAACGAAGTTGATTCACGGCCACCATTGAATGCTGATCATTTCCCTGCGAGACGGGGGTTAGTGGATGGCTGGCGGAAGCGTGCTTTTCAGAAAGTTTTCCCTGCATTGATGGGGGTTGCCGCTTTCGCACACGGCTGGTCAGGATCAGGTGGCTAGCCGTGGCCGTTACTTCTTGATGGAAATTAGTCTGACCCATGCTCATGGTTTTGTGTCGGTTGCACAGGACTCTCTCCCATTTCCCCTATTTCCCTCCTCAAGCTTCAGTGCTCCATTCAAACGGTTTTCTCCTGTTTTTGAATGCGTTTTTGCAGTGATGCGGGCAGGTCAAATGCATCCCGGTTGGCGGCTCCATTGTCTGTGAATGTTCATAATGTCTCCGGCCTGTTTAAAAAG
>OODV01000581.1 GCA_900299555.1 uncultured Endozoicomonas sp. | reverse complement strand
TTATTCCCTGGTTCAGGATTCGTGGCTGCTGGAACCGATATGAGCAAAAATTAGAGCTGATTTCAAATAATCAGCACGAACGAACATTAAGCTCGAAACCCAGAGCAGCATAGACTGCATGTAGAGTCGGCAATACAAGAGAATTGGCCAGTTCAGAAGTTACACTGGCGATTCTTTATTAATTTTAGAAATAAACTTCTCAAACGTCCGTAATATCTATGCTCCAAAACCGAGATTAATGTATCTATTTGAATTTATTGTTTTTTAATGGAGGTGCATAGTGCTATTGCTTCATTAAAAGAAAATCAAAGCTGTAAACTCTCTAAATGCTAGTATTTAGAGAGAAATAACAAATACGATATGGATATTATGAACGGATCAAATGGAATTGATGGTTCGAGGCATACTACTGATTTTATTGACAATAAAGATTCTTTGCCCGAAAAAAACAAGGCGAAATGGCACTCTCGAGAAGCTTCTCCAACAGATGTGAAAACTGAGCTAACTCCAAATGCTGATATGGATAGGGTTGATTATCCTATCCTTGAAAGGCCTGCGCGCTTTTCAACCTCAAGCATTGACTCAGGTAGAGATTCACTAACCAGTGATGATTTAGATTCAGAGAGCGGGTCTTTATCATTGGGTGGGTGGGAGCATCATGGTTCAGTCGATGATGACTTTGTTGAAGAAACGGGGATTTCATCTCCACCTTTAAACTTGGAAAACGCCGTTTTAGGTAAAGAGCTGGGAAGCGGCAGATTTGGTAAAGTGTATTTGGTTGAACAGAATATTGACAATAAGAGAACATGTTATTTTGCCTTGAAGACAGCACAGGGTGGCTCGAGAGAAGAGAAAGAAGCCAACCTGGCAAAACTGAAACATGAGGTTGAGGTTCTTGCGGCGTTGGGTGTACACGCAAATATTGTTGAGTGTAGAGGGTTTGCCAAAGTTGATCAGGAAGAAGGGGTTCTCTTTGGCTTGATTCAAGGGCCTGATTTGAGTGGACTTAATAACAGGCTTTGTGAACAATTTGAGCAGGGGGATATTACCCTTCATGAATTGAGTGATACCTTAGCCTTTCTAGAGCAGCAAAAGCTGAATGCAATGCTTCACTTGCAAAAGGCAAATAGAATTCATGGAGACTTGAAACCATCGAACTTTATGTGGGACTCTGAATCAAATTCATTGAAATTGATTGACTTTGGCCAGTCCGCCAGCTGTGAGGGAGAAGGCCGAGTGGTTTGTGGGCATGAGGATTATACTCCTCCGGAAGCAATAGATTCTTTGCAGGGATCTGCACATGCTGTGAAAGCAAATATTGCGATCGATAATTATGCACTGGGTCAAATGCAGTTCATGATGCACGATTACCTGCTGGGGGGGAAAGGACACGCTTTCAGTAATGGTGCGAAAACTGAGGGCCTTGCACCAAGCCAGAGGACAGAAAAAGCCTTTCTATTCAGGCAGGCTATGAAGGCATTTACAACACCAAAGGAGGATGGCTCTTATCAAAAAGTGATAGAGGATGTATCTTTTGATGAATTGATGATGCAGATATCAGAAAAAGATCAGCCCGCCACTTTCGATCCCCTTTATGATAAGGCGACTGAAATGTATGAAAAAATGCAGGTTTTAAGGCCTATGGCTGATTACGCTTGTCGTTTCATGCATCCAATTGCTGAACATAGAGCAACGGCTCAAGAAATGATGAATCACCCATGGATTATTAATAGGAGTACTGATATTGATCGTATAGAGAATATTATTTCAGCCGCTGCAGCTTAATATAATACCAATCGCTTTTTCTAAATCCTTTAGCTGATGCCAGCTATGCTCAGACATCATTATCAAGCGTTTTATCTGGAACAGATGTCTCGTCGACCACAGCTACCCG
>OODV01000236.1 GCA_900299555.1 uncultured Endozoicomonas sp. | reverse complement strand
TCAGTCCTTTGACAACAGGTTTCAGGAAAATATCAATTGGTGTGGTGAAAGACAGAAAGGAGACTCGTTGAGTTACATTACCAATAGCATCCAGGTGGTATCCCATAATGGTACCACCACCACTGGTGACAACTTAGTAAGTACTGATCCTGACTATTGTGGATATTACTGGCAGTGAGGCCTAGGCTGCTTCAATATCGTTATTGTTCTTGAGTGTAGGCTAAGGCAGTATCTAGAGCCTTTATGGTTTTGTTGCTACTGACTGCTGAATCATCCAGTATGAATGTACCCGCTGTGGCTAGGTTGGTAATTTTGATCAACAGCATTCAATTGCCCATAATTAAGTATCGGTAAAATCAAGTATCAAAAAAGCCCTTTGGTGAATATGTCACCAAAGGGCCTTATGTGGATCTATCGTTTATTTTAAATGTGAGTTATAACTTATTGATAAGCCTCGATATCCGGGCATGAACAGATAAAGTTTCGGTCTCCATAAACGTTGTCGATACGATTAGCTGCAGGCCAGTACTTTGCCTTATGGCTGTATTGCGAAGGGAATGCCGCTACTTTCCTGCTGTAGGGATGATGCCACTCCTCTTCTGCAAGGTCTTTCATTGTATGTGGGGCATTTACCAAGGGGTTGTTGTCCTTTGGCCATGCTCCGCTGGCGACCTGATCAATTTCCTTTCTGATTGAGATCATCGCGTCAATAAACCGGTCTATTTCTTCCATGGACTCAGACTCGGTTGGCTCTATCATAAGGGTTCCAGCAACCGGGAAAGACATGGTTGGGGCGTGGAAACCATAATCCATAAGACGTTTTGCTATATCTTCTTCGGTAACACCAAAGGCTTCTTTGATAGGGCGGATATCAATGATGCATTCGTGAGCCACATGATTATTTCTGCCCTGATAGAGAATTTGATAATGATCGCCCAGCCGTTTTGCCATGTAGTTGGCATGAAGGATGGCCAGCTCTGTTGACTCCCTTAAACCCTTGCTGCCCAGCATGGTGATGTACATCCAACTGATAGGCAGTATGGATGAGCTGCCGAATGGTGCAGCAGAGACAGCACCAATGCCTTCATTGTGTCCTTCAACAGGGCTTACCGTGTGATTTGGAAGGTAAGGTGTCAGGTGGCTCTTAACACCTATAGGGCCCATGCCCGGACCACCACCACCATGAGGGATAGCAAAGGTTTTATGAAGGTTCAGGTGTGAAACATCAGAGCCAATATCACCAGGGCGGGAGATACCAACCAGTGCGTTCATATTGGCTCCATCCATATAGACCTGACCACCGTTATCATGAATGATCTGGCAGATTGTGCGAATCTCTTCTTCGTATACCCCGTGAGTTGATGGGTAGGTCACCATCAAGGCGGAGAGGCGGCCGCTGTACTCTTCAGCTTTGGTCTTCAAGTCATCGACATCCACATTGCCGTTGTTATCACAGTCAACAATGACAGTTTTCATACCCAGCATGGCCGCTGAGGCCGGATTAGTGCCGTGAGCAGAAGAGGGGATCAGGCAAATATCGCGGTGTTCCTGCTGGTTTGCCTTTTGATAATTCCGGATAGCCAGAAGGCCTGCATATTCTCCCTGGGCTCCGGAGTTGGGCTGCATGGAGATGGCGTCATAGCCTGTGATTTCTACCAGAGCTTCTTCTAGTTGCCGGATCATGGTCAGGTAACCCGGTACCTGATCTTTTGGCGTGAAGGGGTGGATATTGGAAAACTCTGGCCATGATACGGGAAGCATTTCAGCGGCTGCATTGAGTTTCATGGTGCATGAGCCCAGTGGAATCATGCCATGAACCAGAGAATAATCTTTATTCTCCAGCTGTTTTAAATAACGCATCATGTCGGTTTCTGAGTGGTAACTGTTAAAAACCGGATGATTCAAAATAACATCTGTACGGCGGTGTTCATATGCCAGACCGATGGCTTTCTGGGTATGAGCTCGTTGACTGTTATTGGCCGAAATCTGTCGATCGATAGAAGCAATATTCAGCTCCTTCCCTTCACCCATAAAGATATTGAACAGATTGACCAAGTCTTCAGAACGAGTGGTTTCGTCGAGGCTCACACCCAGGCGGTCTGAGCCAATCTGGCGGAGGTTGCAGCCATATTTCAAAGCTCGTTGGATAATTGTTTCCTGGTCACTGCCCACCTTGAACGTCAAGGTGTCGAAAAAAGAATCATTACACTGGAAGCCCATTTCCACCAGCCCGTGATGGAGAATACGGGTGAGGCGATGTACCCGTTCCGCAATGGTCTTAAGCCCTTCGGAGCCATGATAAATGGCATAGGCCGCTGCCATATTCGCCAGTAGAGCCTGGGCAGTACAAATGTTAGAGGTCGCCTTTTCTCTTCGGATATGTTGCTCGCGTGTTTGCATGGCCATGCGCAATGCCGGGTTACCACGACTGTCTTTGGATACCCCGATGATTCGACCTGGTACAGAACGCTTCAGCTTACTGGTTGTGGCAAAGAATGCAGCATGAGGACCACCAAAACCCATGGGCACACCAAAACGTTGACTGTTGCCCAGAACGATATCAGCTCCAAGCTCACCGGGCGATTTAAGCAGTGTGAGTGCCAGCAGGTCGCTGGCTACAGATACCATGGCACCCTGCTGCTTAGCTATTTCGACAATAGAGCCAATGTCGGTGATATTCCCATAAGTACCCGGGTATTGAAGCTGTGCACCAAAGACATTGTGATTGACCAGCTCTGTATTGGGGTTTCCTACGATGATATTGATTCCCAGCCACTGTGCACGGGTTTTAATGACATCAATCGTTTGTGGGTGTACGTCGTCGGCGACAAAATAAGTCTGGCTGGCGGCTTTATTACGTCCGACACTTCTTAAACACAATGTCATGGCCTCGGCTGCAGCCGTGGCTTCATCAAGTAGGGAAGCATTGGCAACGTCCATGCCAGTCAAATCCATGACCATCTGCTGAAAATTGAGCAGCATTTCCAGTCTGCCTTGAGAGATTTCTGGTTGGTAGGGGGTATAGGCAGTATACCAACCGGGGTTTTCCAGCAGGTTCCGAAGGATGACGTTCGGGACTTCAGTGTTGTAATAGCCCATGCCAATGTAGGTTTTATTTACCGTGTTCTGCTTTGCCAGAGCCTGCAGTTGTGAGAGCGCCTGCGCTTCGGTTTTCCCGGCAGGAAGTTCCAGCTCTTTATTCAGTCGAATACTGCCAGGAACGGTTTCCGCTATTAGTTCAGCCAGTGAGTTGAGTCCAATACTCTCCAGCATGGCCTGCTGTTCCCGTTGGTCGGAACCAATATGACGATGGGTGAATGCATCGCTATTTTCCAGCTCTGTCAGTGTTGGCAGACTGGCTGAAGTGTGTTCAACGGCCATGTTGTTGTCCTGTTTCGCTCTTACGTTGGTTTTAATAAAAGTCGTTTTATGACTGACTAATGAGTTCTTGTGAATCTGTTGTCAGTGATTGGGATAAAAGACAAATGCGTTTTTTCTGTATTCTTGTTGCAGTTGTTTCTGTAGATAATACTGTCTCAACACATCACGACATTGACTGCCAGCCCCCCGGTGGCAGTTTCTTTGTATTTATCCTGCATATCCAGACCAGTCTGGCGCATGGTCTCAATAACGTCATCAAGAGATACGCGATGTTGACCATCACCTCTCAGAGCAAGACGGGCCGCATTGATAGCCTTAACTGCTCCCATGGTATTTCGTTCAATACAGGGAATCTGAACCAGTCCGGCAATAGGGTCACAGGTCAACCCCAGGTTATGCTCCATACCAATTTCAGCGGCATTTTCAATCTGGCGGTTATTTCCACCCATCACTGCACAGAGTGCTCCGGCAGCCATAGAGCAGGCAACACCTATTTCTCCCTGGCATCCGACCTCTGCAGCGGAGATAGAAGCATTCTTCTTATACAGCATGCCAATCGCCGATGCAGTGGATAGAAATGTACAGATACCCTCTTCATCACTGCCATTTACAAAATGGTGGTAATAGGCAAGCACGGCGGGAATGACGCCAGCAGCACCATTGGTGGGAGCTGTTACGACGCGACCACCAACGGCGTTTTCCTCATTGACGGCGATGGCGAAAAGGTTGACCCAGTCCATGACTTCCAGATGATCCTTCAGGTTTTCAGGGCGATTCAGTAGTTCTTGATGCAGTTGATGAGCACGACGCCTTACATTCAACCCCCCGGGAAGCATACCGGTTTGCTCGCAGCCACGTTTAATGCAGTTGTCCATTACTCTCCAGATGGCTAACAGATCACGTTGGATGTTGTCAGTTCTTCCCAGGAATTTTTCATTTTCAAGAACAATCTCGGCAATAGACAGCCCGGAGCTATCCCCAATATCCAAAAGGTCTTGGGCATTATTGAAGGGGTAGGGGACTTGGATGGCATTCTTGGCAGATGTCTGTTCCGTCTCGAATTCATTGAGGACAAAGCCCCCACCGACGGAGTAGTAATTGTCATGAAAAAGTTCCAGACCGGCCTCATCGTAGGCTCTCAGCGTCATGCCATTTGGGTGTTTGGGTAGAGAGTGGCCATGTAGGAAGTGCAGGTGCTGGCTTTCGATGAAAGTGATTAAATGATCACCAGCGAGATTGAGCTGTTTTGTTTTACGGATGGAATCAATGAGACTGGGAGCCAGATCCGGGTCAAGCTTGTCAGGCTTTTCACCGATTAATCCCAACATAATTGCAGTGTCAGTGGCGTGCCCCTCACCGGTCATGGCCAGAGAGCCATATAGCTCAATACGAATCTGGTGGGTATCCTCAAGATTTCCCTTCACTCTGAGGGTTTCAAGAAAGCGATTGGCAGCGACCATCGGTCCTACCGTGTGGGACGAGGATGGTCCTACGCCTATCTTGAACAAATCAAGAATACTTAAGCCCATCGCCATGACTCCATCAATTGATATCTGCTTTGAGGCTATTTATTTGTTATTTTTCAATAGGAAGCTAACCAAACGATCAATTAGTAAAAAGCGTAATACAACCAGAGATTCCTATGTTTTTACTGGTTTCACCGATAAGTTTCCTATTTACATATAGGAAAGCGTAACAACACCTTTCTTTTACATCAATAAAAAAGTTTCCAATAGGAAACAGGTTTTCATATGGAATGTTTTTTCTTGATTTACCTGTATTATGGTCCAATAGATGACAGAAAATAGCCTCTGAGGACTAGGGGTAAAGGGGGGGATAGTGCCAGGATCAACGGAATTTCTTAAGCAGGAACAGCAACATAAGCCCGCTGTAGTCATAACACGAAAAGTTGGGGTTGACCCCGCTGGTGTAAGCCAGCCAGAAGCTTCTGTAGCGCCTTTGGAGCTGGGAAAACGCGTTCGGGAGATTCGCCTGAGCCAGCAGTTAACGCTTGAAGAGGCAAGCCAGAGAACCGGCCTGGCCAGGTCCACCCTGTCAAAAATCGAAAATGAACAGATATCACCAACCTTTGCTGCAGTGACTAAGCTGGTCAATGGTTTAGGTATCGATATACCTCAGCTGTTCTCACCGGTTAAGAAAACGGTTTCTGCTGGTGGTCGCAGGGATGTCACGCGTCAGGGAGAAGGGCGTCTCCACCCAACCAGTACCTATGAGCATGAGCTGCTTGCTACAGAGCTCTCCGGCAAAAAAATGATCCCTTATCGAACCACTGTCAGAGCACGGTCGTTTAATGAATACCGGGAATGGGTTCGTCATGATGGCGAAGAATTTCTGCTTGTCTTGCATGGCAGCCTTGAACTCTATACCGAGTATTATCAGCCAATAGAAATGTTTGAAGGGGACAGTGCATATTACGATGCAGAGATGGGACATGCTCTGGTTTCAACCAGTGAGAATGATGCGGTTATTCTCTGGGTAACTGCCTGAACAGTTTCCGTTTAATCCCTGATGATTATCCCCTGAGCTGGTGCTAGAATCCGGCCAAAGTTTTGGTATACAGCTTTCACGGCGAGCTTTCATAGCGCATTGTTGTAGACGGTTGACACGGGTCGTTATCCTTCATTTAGCCTGACACTGTTTTTATGAAGCTGCCTGATGCATGACCCATGCAGTATTGAACCACTTTTCAGGAGTTTCACTTGCTTTCCCGATCTCTAAAGCGATCACTGTTGCCTGCCATTTTTCTGTTATTGGTGGTATTTCTGGTGTTAAGTACGCGACCCAGGCTTTACAGCTTTCAGGGACAGATCATGGGAACGACCTATAACGTCAGCTATGTCGCTAATCTTTTTACTCATCCGTTAAAAGAGGTATCCAAGGCTGCATATGATGCCCTGGCTGATGTGGATCAGAGAATGTCTACTTATAAGCCTGACTCTGAACTGATGCAGTTTAATCGTTCTACGGTTGGTGAACCATTCAGGGTATCGCAGGATATTGTTCAGCTTGTTCAGGAAGCGCAGGCGATTTCAGATATGTCTGATGGTGCCTACGACATAACAGTGGGCCCACTGGTTAATCTCTGGGGATTTGGCCCGACACAGTGGGCGGCGGTCAAAGAGAGTCCGGATAATGAGGAGTCTCATGAACTGGCAAATGCTCCTGAGTTTGTAAAATGGATTGAAAATCAGTACCCAGGGCACCTTCCTGATGAAATGGCAATTCATCAGGCGAGGGCCAAGGTTGGTTATCAGAGTCTGAAAGCTGATATTGGAGACTCTACACTGACCCGCGAGAAGGAGCTGTTTGTTGACCTGAGCTCGATAGCCAAGGGCTATGGTGTTGATCAGGCAGCTGCCGCCATTAGAGCCCAGGGCATTGAAGACTTTATTGTAGAAGTCGGTGGTGAAGTTGCTGTCCAGGGAGTTAAGCCAAATGGGAAGCCCTGGCGGTTGGCGGTCATTGGCCCTGAAATGGGAAAAAATGGAATATCAGCACTGGTCGAGCCATTGGATAAAGCGCTGGCAACTTCCGGTGATTACCTGAATTTTTTTGAGGTTGATGGCCAGCGCTACTCTCATACGATTAACCCGGTAACTGGGTGGCCTGAAGCCAAGCGGGTAGCTGAAGTAGCGGTCATTGCGGAAACTTCTGCACGAGCCGATGCTCTGGCAACCATGTTTATGGTGCTGGGTGATGAAAAAGGGCTTGAGCTGGCGAATCGGCTAGGTATTGCCGCACGTTTTGCCTATTATACGGATGAAGGATTTGAAACTGTAACCAGTGAGGCTTTCAAGCCTTATCTGGTTGAACAGCCATGAGCGAATAAAGCCGCTTCAACCAACAGTTTAATTGCAGATACCCCCTGAAATAGCGGTATTTCATGGTAAATAATGGAGGAATCAGTCATGACTATTATGCTGATTACATTTTGTACTTTTCTTGTGCTTATTGCCGCCATGGCAGTGGGTGTGATTTTTGCCAATAAACCGATTAAAGGCTCTTGTGGCGGTCTCAGTAGCCTTGGTTTGAAAGACAGCTGTGTAATCTGTGGTGGTGGTGACAAGACAGACCCGCTTTCAGAAGTAAATGATGACCTGTTTTATGACGCGACGGCTGAAGAGGTCAGGAAGAAAGTGTGATCTCTGGTCATTTGGTCTGTTCAGGTCGAGTGCTAAGGCATCAAAAGCTACGCTTGCTTCTAGAGCGATGTATGTTGGCTTTAAGTCTGAAAACATATTCACGATCTTTATATTAGCCTGCAAGCGATAGCATGGCACTTATGCTTTCTTATCAAGATTATCAAGATCATGAACAGGCTCTAAGCTGTAAAGAAGAATAAACAGATAATGTGTTTGAACCGGGGGAATCGAATAGATGGGTGTCAGTAAATACGACTTGGTCATCCTTGGGTCGGGACCTGCGGGAGAAGGGGCGGCAATGAATGCCGTCAAACTCGGTAAAAAGGTCGCCGTCGTTGAGCAGTTTAATTTCGTCGGTGGTAGCTGTACTCACTTAGGTACGATTCCATCCAAGGCCCTGCGTCATTCAGTCAAACAGATCATGGATTTCAACACTAACTCCATGTTTCGTGAGATTGGTGATCCCCGTTGGTTCAGTTTTCCCAAGGTTCTGAAAAGGGCTGAATCTGTGATTCAGAAGCAGGTTCAGTCCCGCACCATGTATTACGCCCGTAACCGGATAGACCTTTACTTTGGTCGTGGGGCTTTTATCGATGAGCATACACTGGAGGTGACGGAACCCAGTGGGAATACTGAACGCCTTTTTGCATCCAATTTTCTGATTGCTACCGGTTCCCGCCCTTATCACCCACCGGGGGTGGATTTCCATCATCCAAGGGTTTTTGACAGTGATTCGATTTTGGAGCTGTCATCTACACCACGTCGCATGATTATCTACGGTGCCGGTGTTATCGGGTCTGAATATGCCTCGATTTTCTCTGGTCTGGGAGTGCTGGTGGATCTGATTGATACCCGTGAACGCCTCCTTTCTTTTCTCGATAAAGAGATCTCGGATGCCCTGGGATATCAGCTGCGCAAAATGAATGTCATTATTCGCCATAATGAAGAGTTTCAGAAGCTTGAGACATTGGATGATGGGGTCGTAATGCACCTCAAATCTGGCAAAAAGCTAAAAGCTGACATGCTGCTCTGGGCCAATGGCCGGGCAGGGAATACTCAGGCAATGGGACTGGAAATGATCGGTCTCAAGCCAGACGGTCGTGGACAGTTAAGCGTTAATGAAAGTTATCAGACCGCATTACCACATATTTATGCGGCAGGTGATGTGATTGGCTGGCCTAGCCTTGCCAGTGCTGCTTATGATCAGGGGCGTTCTGCTTCAGCACATCTCAGTAATAGTGAGGACTGGCATTTTGTCAATGAAGTACCTACCGGGATCTATACCATTCCGGAAATCAGCTCTCTTGGCCGCACAGAAGAAGAGCTGACAGCAGAAGCTGTTCCGTATGAAGTGGGTAAGGCATTTTTTTCCAGACTGGCCCGAGCCCAGATCACTGGAGAGGTGGTTGGGATGCTGAAGATCCTGTTTCATCGGGATACTCTTGAAGTGTTGGGTATTCACTGTTTTGGTGACCAGGCTTCAGAGATTGTCCATATCGGTCAGGCGGTTATGCGTCAGGAAGGTGAGGCTAATTCTCTCCGTTACTTCCTGAATACTACTTTTAATTACCCAACTATGGCGGAAGCCTACCGTGTCGCGGCTCTGGATGGGTTGAATAGGCTATTTTGACTTGGTTGTAAACATGACAGGCCTCATCGAGCTTGTCATGTTTACATTGGAATCTAATTATCAATACTTCGGACAGTTTTTCATAACCGAATGACCACGAGAGCTACCAGTAAAAATTGAGAATCGCAAAATCTCCTTTAGCTGATACTTTTCTCGTATGGACAGCATAGTTATAACCGCGTTGGACGCCATGTCCAATGTTAAAAAGCATCAGAAAACCTTTATCGTCCTGCTTCTTTCCGCGTTTGTCGTCGTTCAGGGGAAAGCTGACTTTCGCAACTTGAGCCGTTACTCATCCATGAGTGAAAAACGCTTCAGTCGCTGGTACCGCCGCTTCTTTGACTTTTTCAACTTGAACTGCCTGATCCTGTCGGATGTTATCTCAAAAGGCACCGAGTTGATTGCTGCACTTGATGCCAGCTTCATGACCAAGAGTTGTAAGAAGACTGATGAGCTGGGAAAGTTCTGGCGTGGCTGTACAGCCCGGTCGGAGTAGGGGCTTGAACTCTCATTACTCGGTGTTATAGATCTTCAGTCCAATACCGCTTATGCGCTTGATGCAAAGCAGACCATCGACGAAGAAGATAAAGCCAAGTTGACCTCTATGGCGAGCAGGTAGTCAAACTCGCTAAAAAGATTCTTGAATTTAGTATCACTTACCTGGTTGTTGACGCTTACTATTTCAAGGCGAAGTTCGTATCAGCCGTTCTTGAGACTGGCCTCCAGATTGTTGGCAAGTAAAGAAATGATGCCGACTTGCTGTGGCTTTACAGGGGGCCCTATTCAGGTAGGGGGCGCCCCAAAATCTATGATGGCAAGGTCAATACCGAAAAGGATCTGCATCGCTTTGAGTACATAGGCGAACTGGATACAGGTGAAAGTATCTATACCGGAGTCGTGCACTCCAAGTGTCTGAAGTGCCCCATACGTATGGTTATGTTGCGGATTCAGCGCGACACCAAAATTGGCATATCACTGCTTTACTCTACAGATACAGAACTGGATGCGATGACAATCATTCGGTACTATAAGGCAAGATTTCAGATTGAATTTATTTTCCGGGATGCAAAACAGTACACTGGTCTTATGGACTGTCAATCATGCCGAAAGGAGTCCATACACACCCAGATTAATGCCTCTTTTGCGGCTCTGAATGCTCTAAAACTGGAAGATCTGAGAGAGAAAAATACCGACAATCAAACGGCGGTTTCAATTGCCTCTTGGAAACGCCGAAAGTTCAATCAGCACCTGATGTGTAGAATTTTTGAGAAGCTGAGATTACCCATGAGCAATGAAAAAATCATGGACACGTATCAGCAGCTCAGTGGCTATGGCGCCATAGGTGCATGAAAGTGTCCGGAGTATTGATTATCAGTTATTCACTTATATTGATTATGTGGAAGTTATGATTAATGTAGTTCCAGTTCAATCATGAATTCTTTGAAGAACGCTCATAGGTATCATAGTTGGAGTATCACCGAAATTTATTCCCCCATTGTTTTTTACCGCATCATATAGTGCTCGAGGTATTTGATCACCTGTTTTCATATTTTCTATGCCGACAGCATCGGTTAAGATTCTTTCCATTTTGACCATTGGAGCTACGAACATTGATGTTAATGAAGGATGGGCTTTTTTCATTGCTTTTGCCGTAAAAGCATGCAATTGAGTTGATATTCTTGAGTATCCCCCGTCCGGGTATGAGAGAGGGTTCCGAAAAATTCCTCTATTTTGATATACTTCCTCATTTATAGGCTTAGATGTTATGACCATCAAAATATCTTCATAGTGCTGAACTGCTTGTTCAAATGGTAAAATGCTGCCGGTTTCAGGCATTGCATACGGGTTAAAATTTGGTTGCTTAGAGACGTAAGCTACATATCCAGAGGTAGGCGTGAACCCGCTTTGTGCACTATGAAAGTAACTTAGCGGATAGAAGTATTTGTCTCCTTTATTTTCTTTCTGATACTCCATTTTAGACTTAATTGTGTCAAATAACTTACATGAACAATCTACTTTTTCTCTACGACCATTAAGAATGTGCCGCATTGTGGTTATTGAATCTCTACAAGACTCTAAAAATTTGGACCACCTGCCAATACCTTGGGACTCTTTTTGAGAATCTACGGGTATCAGAGTAAAGTAAATTTTCTCTCCCATAGCTGTTAAACCCTCTGCTGTATATAGTCCATCCTGTAGTTTTGTGACTTTGCCAATTTTTCCAATTTGTAGTTGGGTTGGAGAATAAGGTGACCTTTCTGGTGTTATCGGTCTTGAAGCTTTGTTGTTTCTAGCAGGCTCAGTAGTATCATTATTGTTTTTATCTGATGTGCTATGACCTTTACTAGCATGTATAGGAGTAGTCTTAGTATGCTTAATTGGACTAACAGTTCTATTTTTTAACAGTGTTAACTCCATACAGAACCAAGATTTTGGATACTTAGCCATAAGCGCCTCAGTCTTTGGGTCAACAATGCTGACTGTATATTTGCCAAAAAAAGCTTTAACAGCTGCACCACAGGCTTTGAAAAATTTTAGAGGTAGTAATAAGTTACTGTTTGTATACCAACTATGGGAGAATGCCCCAGAAGGTGTAAGCGACTCCATATTATGTCCTTAATCTTATTTCTTTATAGTATGGAGTAAACTAGCTTTGACTTTAGTTGTTAGCAATGTCACAGGCTATTATGTTCCTGCTAGATGTTTTTGAGACTAATATTCAATAATTCTATTCGCAAATTGACTGATAGTAAGCTTTGCATTACCTTAACTGTCAATGGAAATGGGCTGGCCTTTTAGAGAAGCAGCCCGCTGTAAAATAAGTTGCAGTTACTAGTTAGAGCTTGCTCTTGAGAATGGGAACTGCAGGCTTTGTTGCAAGTGTAGGTTTGAAGTAACTGTAAAATGTCAACGATCTTCCGTCTCTAATATAGCTACTTAGATAGCCTGATTTAAATACAGGGTAGACTGCCGCTTTTCCGGTGATATACCACACAGCCATTGACTCTTTTGATTCTGAATACAGTTGCAGGGGCTCACCGGTGGATGGAATTTGAATAGTACCTGCCGGCTTATTTATCACAACGTCTTCTATATTGGTCAGGCCGACGGCACTGAGTGCCAGCAGCGGTATTCGATCCTGCTCTGTCATTCCTCCTGTGGTGACGGCATCAGCATATGCCTCATCACTGAGCTGGCCAAGCTGTGCTAAAGAGATACTGCCTAGACAGGCCATATTATTGCCAGGCCCTACTGATACAAAATTGCCAATCTGGCAGTGGTCTAGCATGGCTTGATAGTTTTCTTCCAGTGTTGCATCGTGGGTTGTATCAATCAGATGGGTCTTGATACCCTCGTCAACCTGATGAACGGAGTATCTGGGCAGCCATTTGCCGAAAGGCTGGATCAGTTTCAGTGAGAAGGTAGAAGCATCCATACCCCGTTCCCCATCGGGGCCAATCGTACCCTCACCAAAGGCAAAATAGCGGTTCTCATTGTGTTCCAGGCCTACATACTCCGAAGGATATTTTAATAGGGTGTTACTCAGCTGGTTCAGGTAGTTCTGGTAATTGAGTCGTACTGGAACTTTGTTGACCTGGTTGTCAAGCTGACCCGCAGGATCAACAGATAAATCAAAAGGCGACAGTTGAGCAGCATACAACTGCAGTAAGGTAGGTCCGATTTGCCGTGCTATTGGGGCTTGTTGATTTCGTTCAGCTAAAAAGTATCTTCCGCTCAGGCTATATACTGGGGTTCCTAAAGGTAACCGCTGGCTAATCCCCTGGCTTCTTACACGGCTGGTGAAGGTTAATTTCAGCCGGCTTCCAGGTTCTGGTTCCTGAGTGGATACTGGAAAATCATCAACCAGGGTTTCATCTACAAAGGCTATATGTCTTGCTTTTGTGAACTTCAGGCCAAACTCTGGCCGCCACAGAGCTACCCAGCCATCCTCAGTAGCGGCCAGTCCTGCCGACTCAATGGTCATCAACTGCCCCAGTATAAAGACAGGCGTATTTCTGGGAATAAGAGTGCTCGAAGATTTCTGATTGGCAGAAACATTGGATGGCTGGGTCAGGTTATTGGTAAAAAATACATCACTTGGGAAAAACTGAGCATCCGCATCGGCAATGGTGATGGCTCTGGCTTGAGGGTGAAAGTTCTGAAGGTATGCTGTCTTTTCAATGCTGCTCAACAGTTGCTGGTGTTCTTCGTCGGTAATCAAATGACCAGAGGCATCAAAATTGTTTCTGATAGCACCATTAACTACTGTTGACGCTGTCTGTGCTATTGAACCGTATTCCTGCCGGTAGGCAGAAAGAGCTTCATTAACTTTCAGCTCATCCCAGGGGGCGAGCAACCATTCCACCAGGTTGCTTTCACCGATTTCCCAACGGGTTGTCGTATCCTGAGGGTTTATGCCCTGCAGCTGAGCGATGGTATGGACATCCTGTAACCCCTTATAGACAGCACCTTGCTTATCTACCTCAGGGTAAGCCATGGCCAGTGTAGCCAACCCTGAGAGGAGTGAAAGAAGAAACCATTTTTTTATTGCCATCTGTACTTCCTCGGTGAATTCCTCTGTGAAAAAAGAGCTTCAAGACGTCTGAAACAATATAGACAGGTAACCGGAGAAAGGGTTTCGAATATGGGTCAGGGCTTCAGAATAAAGAAGCACTGCCCCATAAGTTCGCTTTAAGAGGGCAGAGAGTGCTTAGGGGGGCATAATTAGATATGCGACCAACTGGCCTTATGACTAATTGTGAACACCCCCTAAGCTTCAAATGGAATAGGCCAGACTGATTTCTCTGGGCTTATTTGTCTGATACAGCGTAGTTCTGGCGGGTGTAGTATTGGCAATCACTTTTCCGTGGCGGATTGAGTGTGTCACGGTAGCCTGACGGCGAACGGCATCAAAAACACTCTCTGAATCCAGCAAAATCAGGTTGCCGGGTTTACCTGCTTCAATACCGTACTTGTCCTGAATGTTCAGGCAGCGGGCGCTGTTATGGGTAATCAGGTTGATACCCTGGTTAATCTGGTCAAAACCGGTTAGCTGGCAACCAACTAAGCCAGTGAATAGCACCAGCAGCATATTGCAGCCCTGCATGGGGAACCACTGGTCCACAATATCATCCTGACCAAAACAGGCATTAACCCCGGCTTCCAGTAACTCAGGAACGCGAGTGATTCCTCTGCGTTTTGGATAAGTATCCATGCGTCCCTGCAGGTTCAGGTTGGTGACCGGATTGGCAATAAAGTGGATACCTGAGTGTTTCAGAAGACGCATCAATTTGAAGGTGTAAGTATTATTGTAAGAATGCATGGCTGTGGTATGGCTGGCCGTTACACGGTGCCCCATGGAGCGTTCCAGGGCCAGAGTGGCAACCGTCTCAACGAAGCGAGACTGATCATCATCAATCTCATCGCAGTGAATATCAATCAGACGATCATATTTTTCTGCCAGCTCAAATACCGTTTTCAGAGACTCAAGACCGTACTCTCGAGTGTACTCGAAATGGGGAATACCACCGACCCCATCAGCGCCGAGTTTTAGGGCTTCTTCCAGCAATTCAGCCCCTTTTGGAAAAGAGGGAATGCCTTCCTGTGGAAACGCTACCAGCTGAATATCGATCAGGTGTCGCATTTCCTCTCTCAACTCCAGTAATGCATGGAGTGCAGTGAGAGAAGGGGCGGTGGTATCCACATGGCTGCGTACGTGCTGAACTCCCTGAGCGATGTACCACTCCAGTGCTTTTGCTGCACGGTTCTTAACATCTTCCCGAGTCAGTGTTTTTTTCCGTTCAGACCAGTTCTGTATCCCTTCAAACAGGGTTCCACTGCGGTTCCATACAGGTTCACCTGCTGTCAGGGCAGTGTCCAGGTGGACGTGTGGGTCAATAAATGGCGGTAGAGCCAGCTGTCCGTTGCATTCTAAAACTTCCAGATCTTCACTTCGTGAAGTACCGGCAGGCGTAATGGCCGTGAAAAGTCCATTATCAATTTCAATATCAAACAGACCTTGCTGCTGGTGCAGACGAACGTTTTCAAGTCTCATGGTTTTCTCTCTATGTAACGCTCAATCTGAACAGATGGTCTGAGCAATTCGTCCTTGGAAGATGGGTGCTTTCTGCAGAACAACGTGGCTGATGGCGGCTACCACAACTCCATTGATGGGGGCGATTCCTGGTAGCAGCATGGCTGAAGCAATACCTGCAACCCAGGCAGTCAATGCTGAAGGGTTGATACTGGCAAAGATCGCAGTTTCATAATCCGGGTAATTCCCTTTTCGAACCAGGAAGTAATCGGCCAGCAAAATAGCACCAACTGGGGGAAGTGCTGAGCTGAGCAGGCCAAGCCAGCCCACAAAGTTGTTGTAGAGCCACAGGGCGAACAGGGTGCCCAGGGCACCGTTTATCATAACGATCAGGTTTTTGCTTTTACCCGTGATGCTGGCAAAACCCAGGCCGGAAACATACAGGGCATTATCATTGGTGGTCCAGATATTCAGACCCAGAGTGATGACGGCTGGCAGAATAAGCCCTTGTAGAAACATTACTTCGGCAATATCGGCCTGACCGGTTACCATGGATCCGACGGCACCAAAGGTGAACATCAGGCTGTTGCCCAGAAAAAAGGCAATCAACGTAGCACTGACGGCAATTTTCGGTGTGCGGGCGAAGCGGGTAAAATCAGCGGTCAAAGAACCACCGCTGATAAACGACCCGATGCAGATACTGATCGCACTGGCAAATGTAATGGTTGTCGTTGGTTCAATAGCCATCAGTGCAGAAAGTCCGCCAGCACTTTCAACCGCTTCTTTAACAGAGAAACCACCCAGCAAGGCGATGGATGGAACTGCAATGAAGCTGAGGATGGTCAGTGCCTTGAAACCAAAGAAGGCGGTAACCGTCATCAGGAAGCCGGAAACCAGTACCAGGATTTCTGTGTTAATGCCAGTCGCTTTGTTAACTGGCAGGGCAAACATGGCCACGCCCACACCGAACCAGCCAACCTGAGTCGCAGCCAGCACAAGAGATGTTAATTTTCCTCCGATCTTACCAAAGGCATATTCAGAAAGCAGATGGGTAGAAAGGCCGGTTTTACTGCCCATCCAGGCTAAACCAGAGGTATATGCACCGAGAAGCAGGTTACCGGTCATGACGGTAACCAGAAAGCTGGAAAAATCCAGACCTTGTCCCAGGGTTCCACCGGACCACATACTGGCTGAAAAGAAGGTAAAACCGACCATAACGACCAGAATGGGAAAAAAGCCTTTACGGGCTTCGGATGAAACGGGAGAGTGAGCGAAATCCTGGGAATGTTCCGACATTGGTCCTCCAATAAAGAAAAGGGGTGAGGGCCTTGTAGCCGGATATTTATGCTAACAGAACGTCCGTTCGAAGTAAGTAAATGATAAGTCGTAACTTATTGCGGAAATTACTTTGAATCAGAAATATTTGTCTCTTTTTAAGAATGTATTTAACGTTGCGAGCAGATTTTCAAAATGTCAGCTTTGAAAAAGCGTCTGCAATCGCTGAATGATAAAAAGAAGGAGTAATGACTGTGGAGCAATTGTTGGAAGACTATTCGGTTATAACAGAGGTTTCCGTAGCCTGGGGCGACATGGATGCTCTTCAGCATGTTAATAACGTCGTGTATTTCCGCTATTTTGAAACGGCCCGTATCGATTATTTCGATAAAATACAGGTAATGGAAAAAGCGAAGGGCAGTGGTATTGGCCCTGTGATCAGTCATACCCAATGCTTTTATAAGGCTCCGGTAACGTATCCGGATACCTTGCTGGTGGGCTCAAGGGTCAGTGAGGTGCAGGAAGATCGTTTTACCATGGAGTATGCGATTTTCAGTAAAAGAATGAACAGAGTGACCACAACGGGTACCGCAACGGGTGTCATGTTCAACTTTATCACCAATACCAAGGCCAGTATTCCAGAAGAGTTGAAAACGCTTATTCAGAAAATTGAATCGGGCGAGATTAAGTAACGAATGTGTTGGAAGTGAGAACAATGCGTGGTGGGTTGTTCTCACTTTGTTTTCTCTAAGCCTCTCTAAGGAAAAGAATCACTATGTCCCCATTCGAGTGGAGAAAAGGGAATAGTGATGTGTAGAAGTTCAGACCTGACCTGACAGTTACCGATTTTCAAGAGGGTGTCTGTCAGGTCAAATTCAGGCTATGAACTTTTCCTTCCAGATCTCTTTCCC
>OODV01000233.1 GCA_900299555.1 uncultured Endozoicomonas sp. | reverse complement strand
CTTCATTTACAGGATATTGCAACTTCGGATCGAAGAACCTTTGCAGGATTTAGGTCTCTTGTTAAAATTATTTTCAAATCCCCAGTTTATTAAATTTTTTTGAATGGTTTTTTTGTTTTAAGTTACTTATTTTCTTAATATTAATTTGTTGAAGATGTGACTTCATTGTTATCATAACCTGATTGCCATTCAGGACTTTCCCCATCCATGACAGCACGATTTATCCACTTACGGGTGCATACCGAGTTTTCTCTCAGCGACGGGCTGGTGCGTATAAAACCGCTGATCAGTTCCATTTCGGGCTCTGGTGCTCCAGCAGTGGGGGTGACCGACCAGTCCAACCTCTGTTCGCTGGTGAAGTTCTATTCGGGAGCCATGGGAGCGGGTATCAAGCCGATTTGTGGCGCTGACCTCTGGGTAGAAAACCCGGCAGATGAGTATTCACCGTCCCGTCTGGTGCTGCTGTGTATGGATGAGCAGGGTTATCACAACCTGACAGAGCTGATATCCAGAGCGTTTATGGAAAATCAGCACCATGAGAAGGCGCTGATAAAACGTGAGTGGATCATGGCTCAGTCAGAGGGGCTGATTGCCCTCTCTGGTGCCAGAGAAGGTGAGATTGGCCGGGCACTGGTGTCAGGCAAAAAGCAGTTTGCCGGTGAGTTGCTCCAGGAGTGGATGGGGGCGTTTCCTGATCGCTTCTACCTGGAACTGCACCGTACTAACCGGGCAGGGGATGAAGAGTGCGTTCATGGATCGGTGAATCTGGCAGAGGAATTCAACTGTCCGGTGGTGGCGACCAATGATGTGATGTTCATGACCCGGGATGATTTCGAAGCCCATGAGTCCCGGGTATGCATTGGTGAGAGTGTAGTTCTGGATGATCCCCGCCGAGAACATCGCTACAGTGAAGAGCAGTACCTGAAATCTGAAGAAGAGATGGTTGAACTGTTCTCGGATATTCCTGAGGCACTGGCTAACTCTGTTGCCATTGCCCAGCGCTGTTCAGTGAATGTCAAACTGGGTGAGTACTTCCTGCCGGAATATCCAGTACCTGAAGGTAAAACCATGGATCAGTTTTTCCGTGAGTTTTCCCATGACGGCCTGACTGAAAGACTTGAGTTTCTGTTTGATACTTCGGCGCCCGATTTTCCAGAAATCGAAAAAACCTACCGGGACCGACTGGATTTTGAGCTGAATACCATTCTTCAGATGGGGTTTCCGGGCTACTTCCTGATCGTAATGGACTTTATCCAGTGGTCCAAAAATAATGGTATTCCGGTGGGACCCGGCCGGGGTTCCGGTGCGGGGTCGCTGGTGGCCTATGCCCAGAAAATCACTGACCTTGATCCAATCAAGTATGACCTGCTGTTTGAGCGATTCCTGAATCCTGAACGGGTATCGATGCCCGACTTTGACGTTGACTTCTGTATGGAAGGGCGGGACCGGGTCATTGATTATGTTGCCCGAACTTACGGTCGTAACGCGGTTTCCCAGATCATCACCTTCGGTACCATGGCGGCCAAGGCGGTCGTTCGGGATGTGGCCCGTGTTCAGGGTAAATCTTATGGTCTGGCGGATCGTCTTTCCAAAATGATCCCTTTTGAAATCGGGATGACCCTCAGCAAGGCCTATGAGCAGGAAGAGGCGATTCGGGAGTTTCTGGAGACCGATGAAGAGGCCGCTGAAATCTGGGAGATGGCGCTTAAGCTGGAAGGGGTCACTCGAAATGTCGGTAAGCACGCCGGTGGTGTGGTTATTGCGCCCACCAAGCTGACGGACTTCGCACCGCTTTACTGTGATGAGCACGGCAAAGGGGTGGTGACCCAGTATGACAAGAATGATGTGGAATACGCGGGTCTGGTTAAGTTTGACTTTCTTGGCCTGCGTACGCTGACCATTATTGACTGGGCTCTGAAATTGATTAATCCCCGCCGTGAGCAGCGGGGTGAAGAGCCGTTGGCGATTGAAGCCATCGACCTTGAAGATAAAAGCTCCTACGACATGCTCAAGCGGGCTGAAACCACCGCGGTATTCCAGCTGGAATCCCGTGGGATGAAAGATCTGATCAAGCGTCTCCAGCCTGACTGCTTTGAAGATATCATCGCACTGGTAGCCCTGTTCCGTCCTGGTCCGTTGCAGTCAGGGATGGTGGATAACTTTATTAACCGTAAGCATGGCCGGGAGGAACTCTCTTTCCCGGATGCCCAGTATCAGCATGAGTGGCTTCAGCCAATTCTGCAGCCAACCTACGGTATTATCCTGTACCAGGAACAGGTTATGCAGATTGCCCAGGTGCTGGCCGGTTATACCCTGGGCGGTGCGGATATGCTGCGCCGGGCCATGGGTAAGAAAAAGCCGGAAGAAATGGCCAAGCAGCGGGCGGTCTTTGAAGAAGGTGCTATCAGTCAGGGGGTTGATGGTGAGCTGTCCATGAAGATCTTCGATCTGGTGGAGAAGTTCGCAGGCTATGGCTTTAACAAATCGCATTCGGCAGCGTACGCTCTGGTTTCTTATCAGACGCTTTGGTTGAAAGCCCACTACCCATCGGAGTTTATGGCGGCGGTAATGAGCTCCGATATGCAGAATACCGATAAGGTGGTGACCTTTATCGAAGAGTGCCGGGATATGGGGCTGACTGTTCTTCCTCCCAGCGTGAACAGCGGTGAATATATGTTCGGCGTTAATGATGAAGGGCATATCGTCTATGGTCTGGGAGCCATCAAGGGAGTGGGAGAAGGCCCTATTGAGGCGATCGTCAGGGCCCGTAATGAGGGTGGGCCATTCAAGGATCTGTTTGATTTCTGTGAGCGGGTGGATGCCAAAAGCATCAACAAGCGGGTGCTCGAAGCGTTGATCAAATCGGGCGCGCTGGACCTGCTTGGCCCCGTTCCTGAACAGCCAAAGCAGTTGAATTTTAACCGTGCCGTGCTTGAAGCGAGCCAGCTGGAGGCGATCAAGGCTGCAGACCAGGCGGCAAAAAGCCTGGATTCCGGTCATATGGATATGTTTGGCGCATTGGTGCCCGCCGGAGAAGAAGATGTTTACGACACTTATCTGAAAACTAGTGAGTGGACCGATAAGGTTCGACTTGGCGGCGAGAAAGATACCTTAGGGCTTTATCTGACCGGTCACCCTATTGATGAATACGAAAGTGAGATTCGGCACTTTATCCGAAACCGTATCAAGGATTTGCAGCCAGCCCGTGGTGATAGCCAGAATATTGCCGGGCTGGTGGTGGATATGCGGGTTATGAAAAACAAGAAGGGGGACAAAATGGCGTTTGTTACCCTGGATGATCGTACCGCACGGATTGAGGTGTCGTTTTTTGCCGATGTGTTTGCCGAGTATCAACACTTTCTGCATAAAGATGCTGTGCTGGTGGTTGAAGGTGAAGTCACTTTTGATGATTACTCCGGTAGTCTGAAAGTCCGCTCGAAGAAAGTGATGAAAGTGGTGGATGCCCGCAGCCATTATGCCCGCCGCCTGGTGCTTGAGGTTTCTCATGAGCAGATTGACGGCCATTTTGGGCGAAAGTTGTCTGCCATGCTGAGCGAGCAGCCGGGTCGTTTGCCGGTCAGGATCGATTACAGTCGTGAAGATGCCCGAGCCAGCCTGATGTTGGGTGATCAATGGCTGGTTAGCCCGAGCGATGAGCTGGTACTGGAGCTCAGGCAGTGGCTTGGCAAGAATGCGGCGAAAGTTGAGTATGCCTGACTGGACGTATTGAATACCCTCAGTGAGTTGAGGTAGATCTTAAGCGGGTGCTGCTGATATCTGACAGCTCCCGTTCTCATGGAGGAAACAAGAAGTCTGAATGGGGAGCATGCTTATGAATGACACTTCTAAGACTACTGGAACTCATACGGTATTTAATCAGCCACCACCACTGGATCCCTATAACTGTCTTTCACCACACCAATTGATATTTTCCTGAAACCTGTTGTCAAAGGACTGA
>OODV01000230.1 GCA_900299555.1 uncultured Endozoicomonas sp. | reverse complement strand
CGGGTAGCTGTGGTCGACGAGACATCTGTTCCAGATAAAACGCTTGATAATGATGTCTGAGCATAGCTGGCATCAGCTAAAGGATTTAGAAAAAGCGATTGGTATTACCTGTAAGTCCGTTGAACCCTGGAGAATTAAAACCGGTACCTTGAGTCTGGGAATTTCGATCGTAGGGTCATACTTAAACCAGGGCATCATATAGGGCTGGACGCTTGGCCGGAAAATTGGCGCGAGTACCGGATCTATCTGGGCAACAGTTTTACCGGCTTTCAACGGGCTGATGATTGCCAGCGATGGGGTCAGAATATGATCAGGCTGTGACTTCAGTTGTTGCTTTAACAAAAGGTCTGCGGGTTGTCCGACACCGGCAAGCGAAATAAATGCATCGGCACGCTGCTGTTGCAGGGCTAACATGCCAACCAGTGATCCTTCGCTGTGTCCAATCACGGTTACATGACCAAAACGGTTATCTTTTTTGAGTTTTTGAGCCACTGCGCGGCATCGACCACATAATGCTCAAAGCGCAGCTCATCCTCGTAAGTGGCAGCTCTGGCACTGTGGGCAACTCCCCGTTTGTCATACCTGAGAAAGGCTATCCCATTCAGTGCCAGCTTATCAGCCAGAAGTTTCAGAGAGTTATTGGCCATCAACGGGGCATTGCCATTCCGGTCTGTCGGGCCAGAGCCTGAAATCAGCAATACCACAGATATCTTTTTTTGTGCCATATCCGGTATCAGAAGAGACCCTTCAAGAATCCCTGAACCGGTATCCAGTAGCTGAATAGTTTCTGTCGGACTGGCAAGTAAATTAAGCGTGAACAACAGAAGAGAGAGTAGAGAAAGTACAGGTTTTCCCATTAGCTGCCGTTTGATGATATACAAAAGGCGCAGAGTAATTAAAAGACCCAGAAATCACAATGTCTGAGGGTTATTCTTCGCCTTCTGCCAGATTAAGAAATTTTAACCCAAGGCTTAACAGTAAAATAGCGATGGGTAGAGTGAGTATTTGCCAATTCAGGTTGTCGATATTCATCAGCACAATCTCAAGAAACTTCACAAACAGAATAATCACGATCACTTCAGCCAGGACATTCTTTAAGTGACCAATATTGGGCGTTTTGATCCAGGCAAGCACACTGGCACCGTCGTCATTTTCTGGCTTCTTGTTGGAAATAAACAGCGTGAACACGCCATGGGCGAAAATAAATAGCACAAAGGCAATCAGGAAGGTGTCCAGAGACTTGATCAGGTAGGACGTAGCAATATCCGCGGTATCCAGATGAGCAAGACTTTTGTGGGGAACCTTGCCCAGGAAAACCACCGCAAAAGCGGCATACGTTTTTGTTGCTCCCACAACAAATAGTAAAAAGGAGCCCAGAGTCGAGCAGATAATGGCAATCCACCCAATATGGCGAAAAATATTGAAGGTCTTCTTCATGACAAAGCCCTCAGATGACATTGATAGTATTAACGGAAAAAACAGAATCGCCGGTGGATGATTAAGACATGGGTTTCAATTGAGCAAAAAGGTGTGGCATGACGATAGGAATACACGATTTTCCAACGGCAAATTGCTCAAAATAGTCCAACAGGTTTTGTGTATAGCCCTCAGGGAGGGGAACATCAAACCATTGTTCATAGCTGTACGCCTTAAACCCTCCAGACTTGAAGACTTTAAGAAAGTCATCAGGGGAGAGTATGTATTCAAACTCTTTAATATAGAGAGTGCTGGGAGTAAAACCATGAGCCAGGAAAAACTGCCGGTATTCATCGGTACTATCAAGATGCATACAGGGAAAATGAAAATGAGCTTTGAGTGTAGGGTATCAAGCATCAAAAAATACATCCATCAGGTGATTGATGGTTGGGCACCATTGTTGACGGCATGAGGTTTGCACTATAAAAACGCCATCTTCTGTCAGGCTCGAGCGAATATTTCTGAAAGCTTTACTGTAATCACTGAGAGGATGAGTTGGAGGTAATTCATCAAACTGATCTATGGTGCTTGGTCCTTCAATAGAGCTCTCGGTATACGTCACATTGGGAAGAGGGTATAGCCGTTGAGCCTCTTTAATCATAACCGGAGATGAATCAATACCGGTCACACGGCACGGTTTTCTCTGGTCACAGATCAGTGCTGTAGCCTTACCGGACCCACAGCTGATATCCAGTAAATTTGAAGCTTCAAACGGAATGAGAGTAAGGAGTTCCAGGGCCGCATCGTACTGAACAAAGCCGTTCGTAAAATAATCCTGATCATAGTTCATGGAGTAGGACGCCTTTTCACGACAACCTTTCAGTTCACACGAAAAGAATAGTCGTCCAGATCATTAGCAGTTGAATTATCGAAGAGTGAGCAGTACAGAAGTATAGAGGCGAAAGAACCCATCTCTATAGGTAATAAAATATACAACGACTGAAGTCTATCAAGAGGATGTTGTATTGCCCAGCATGGCGTAAGCATCTTTCGGTAACGTTAGCCTGCGCATATATTTGGTTACCGGTGTGAAACGTCAACAGCCCCTGAGTGGCTTTCTCAGTTAGGCATGTGGCCCGCCGCCCAAGGAGGGGAACGCTCATTTTAGGAATATGAGGGCACTGTATTCTGCGCAGTTTGCCTTGCCTGAGGTTTAGGCAGTGCCTTCGTATCATAATGTTTAATGATACACGCTCGTGGGATTGTTTCTTTGTGTATAATAACCACATGAGTAATGTCACGACTGGATGGCAACAAGTTTTGCAAACTATTCAGTTGGAAAGGAATTATTATGCATTTATACTCTGGTGGCTGAGTATCTCTTGTGTCGAATGGCTGTAATTACTCATGGTAATCAGGATTATACTCTGTATAATGGTGGAACGTTAAAAGTGTGATTTATTTTTTATGCAAAGATTTGATGTTCCGGGTGTAGTAACTCGCCATACTCTTCATAAGCAATAATAAGCTTCTAGCTTTACCGCCTTATTGCAAGGCACCTTTATTATTTAACTTCAGGATATGACTATGTCTACTACTACCGGTACTGTTAAGTGGTTCAATGACGAGAAAGGTTTTGGTTTTATCGCTCAGGATAATGGCGGACCAGACGTATTTGCTCACTTCCGTCAAATCGTAGGTGATGGCTTTAAATCACTGGCTGAAGGCCAGCGCGTTGAGTTCACCATCACTCAGGGTCAGAAAGGCCCTCAGGCTGAAGATATTCGACCACTGTAATGGTCGGGCTACAATATTGTAGTCTCTAACCTCACCTCAGGTGAGGTAAAGGAGGGCAGTACCTTCACGTACTGCCTTTTTTTGTCTTTCAGTAAAGACAGGAAGGGTGAGGAGCAGGTCTTTCATTCTTCATAAGAGCAAAACTCAAGGTCTGGCCACAGCCTCCTCCGGTTGAATTTAATCAAAACGCTCAAAGAACTCTGAACCTTCTGGTGGCCATTCCTCGAATTGAGGTAAGCCGTCTGTAATTTCATAACATGGAGCTTTAGAGCCAACAAAAATATGGGCTTACGGACGTGCACCCGGATCACCAGTCGCTGTCCCCAACGTCACTCAGAATAGCTCGCCATTTTTATGAATACCACCTAATGGTGAGCCGCATTGGCGACATGAACCTCGAGGTACTTCTCGGGGGATTCAAGTTTAGCGATCAGCTCCTTACCATAAGTCCATTTGAATTCTTTTGCTTCCAAACGCGCATAATCACCAAATGCAGTGCCTAAAGTACGTCGACACATTAAACAATGGCAAAATGCGACATCACTTACTTTCCGACAATCTCGTAGCTGACATTACCGCAAGTGCCGCCACCTTTAATGAATCTGTTTTCTCAACAGTACCTGAAGCAAAAAGAAATTAAGCTTCGGGCCTCTGCGGCTCAATAGATTTCAAAAGTCAATGTTGATGGAATTCCTGGTTTTTATAGCTTTTACATCAAGGGGATGCTGGGCAGTTGGTTATTTGAGGTGAATACAAAACTCAAGACCTGCTCTATTTTTTTGATTGATTGGTTATCTTCAGGAACGGAATGGCTTTTTGTCAGTCCAAAGATGTGCATCAAAATGAACAAAACAATTGCTATATAGCATAGGGAAAAGTGCAGACCATATTATTAAAGCAGGAGTAACCATGGAGTCAGCAGCAGCTCGGCCCAATGCTTCAGGGCAAGCTTCAGGGCAATATAATGTTAATAATTCAGGCAATCCTTCTCGTATCGGGTTATTCCATCTGTCAATGGAAAACGGTGCTAATGTTCTACAAAGAGTAACCCTCGGCCAGAGAAATATGAGTCTGTGTCCTGATCCGGTACCGATATTACCCAAGCAGGTTGCTGATAGCAGGATTCCCGTTCCATCCAGTACAAATTTCATGCCTGCCCGGCGACAGCAGCAGGAGTATTCTCCTCAAGCTCCTGATTGCTACTCACAATATACACCCGAATGTTCAGCTATATATACCGCTAAACCATCGGAATTGAAGCACCCGGTGCACTGGTTCCTGTATCCTTCACAAGATGCAGAAAAGGAGTGCCTTCTCAGTATTGCAATCAGGCAATCAGCTGACCCTTTGAGCAATAAGCAGGAATCTGCTCATCAGCAGTTGCACAAAGTGTTTATACCCGAACTTATGAAAATGGCAGGTAAGAGGGATCATGAGTATTGGATAAACTATCATGATGATCATGGCTTTACACCTCTGATGAATGCTGCAATGCATGGTGTTCTGAGTTGTATCGAACCGTTAATTGACGCTGGGGCAACCCCTTTATGGGAGGAGTGCGGGTCAACAGCATTGCATGAAGCGCTTTCTGAAGAAAAACATTCCAGGGAAGGGACACGTTATGAAGTACTTCAAACGATGCTGTCAGCCCTGAAAAGGAAGGCACCAGACCAATTGGCTGGGCTGATGAAAAAAAAACTGAGGCCTGATAAAGCCATTTTTTTTAACAATATACTTCCTGAAATGAAGGAAAAGCTGAAGTCAGAAAATACGGTTTTACATCAGCTAATGTGTCATGGAAATGGTATTGGTGCTGAAGAAGTCATAAAACTCTCTAAGCTGCTGCTGGAGTTTGGAGCGGATCCTATGGTTAAAAATGGTCAAGGTAAAACCGTTTTAGAGTATGCATGGTCTGAAAGAGATAACGAAGGACATCAGGATATTGTTCAAGCAATTCTTGATAACATGCCTTTCAATAGGTTGTGCAATATTCTGGCCCAGTCATTTGCTATGCCGTCTGAGCTGCGAGGAATGATCCTAAGTCTGATTAATCAGAGAGTACATGCGAATGCTGGCAGGGTTAAACCGCAGGCATCTTTTGATAACATGCCTTTCAATAGGTTGTGCAATTTTCTGGCCGAGTCATGTGCTATGCCACCTGAGATGCAAATGATGATCCTAACTCTGATTAATCAGAGAGTACATGCGAATGCTGGCAGGGTTACACCGCAGGCATCAGCTCTGGTACCTTGCGTGCCACAGGGGGTACAAATCTCAAGAGGACAGCAAGGGCTGTCACAATACCCTTTGACTCGCCTGCCGGTTCGAGCTACTAGCTCTTGCTTACCTTTACCTGTGGTTAAGCAAAATGATCAAGAGTTTATTGCAGAGGCAAAGGTGGAATCACCCATACCGGAACCATTTATATCGATGGGCAGTTTTCAGAAACCGGTAGCACCTGAAGAGTCAAAGTATGCAGTGGATATAAATCCCACTCGGGCTCTGATTCAACAGCCAGCTGATGCCGGTGTTGGCGGGGGGGCAGGTACTCCAGAGGGGTATTCATTGTTAGTGGGTGCTCAACAGACTGCTCTGTTCAATCATGTGCTGCCCGCCAATCATATTCAGCCGTGCTTCCCTGTTGGAGAGATGACTGGATCACATACGGGAGCTGATGTTTATGGTGCTGATACAGCCCTGGCTACAAATCGTTCGTTATCATCAACAATGGCCCTTGATGACTTTGACTCACGCAGGTACGAGGAGATGGTGGATGATATTGGAGGACAAGATATAGCTCAGGAGCTAATTACGCAATTGGACGATTTTCCGGATCAAAATCCGGCCGCTTTTGATCAACTGACTGCATTAAGTCTGCCCAATAATATGTATGCATGCAATGATCACAATGCTGCTTCAATCTTTTCGGATAGCATGATAAGAACAGAGTCTTCAGTATCTTTATTAAATCATGAAGGTAAGGATAAAGGCCCTTTTGATAATCCGTTTGAAAGCGTTGAGCCTTGGGAGGTTGCTGATCAACCACTGACAGACTATGAGTTGATGTCATCATGCAGTACGCATTGGGCTGAACCAAAAGCACCCACCCCTCCTGTGCCAGATGCTATTTCATCGGGATCAGGGACCTCTTTTTCAGCGAAGGATTCAGGTTCTGAGACACGGTATCATGATGGTGGTACCCATTCTGAAGTATCAATGAGTGTAAATAGCTCTTTTCCTGGCCTAGTAAATGTCTACCAGGGGCAGTTAACTGAGCGTCAGGCAATGATTAAGGCGAAAAGGCTCTCCAAGCTACCTGATGGTATGCCTGATCCCACTCGATCGGCAGACATACATTCACCACAATATGCGCCTCCTGTATCACCTGTGAGCAGTGTCAATGATAGTGACAGAGAAGATATTCCTTTGTTTCCAGAGATCATCCCCACTGTTGTGCAATCAAGAAAAAGAGAACGACCAAGAACCGTAGAGTTTGCAGGTGATATTGAAGGAAAGTGTAGAAAGACGCCTGGAAAGAAAGCTAAGGGCATTCTTGATTTTCTGATAGAAGAGTTAAATAAAAAAGAACCTGAGCGAATTCAGGGGTTGAAGTGGCACAGTAAAGAGGGTGGGGTTTTTATCAGGGAGCAAAATGCCAATGAAGAATTAGCCAGACGTTGGGGGGATTATAAAAAAAACCCAAGCATGACTTATGATAAATTTTCCAGAGCACTGAGAGTTTATTACAAAAAAGACAGAAGTCAGGGGCAGATTGAACATTTAACCTGCGGGTTGGACGGTACATCTGAAGTGAAGTCACGAAGCGAGTACTATCGGATTTGCTTAAATAAATAAAAATTTTAAACGCTATAAAGTCACGTTAAGTCATCAGGCTATATCCCCCCTCCCAGGGGGGGGGCAGCAAGCAACAGGCTGTCAGCAAGTTTTATAAGGGCTGCTTGTCAGTGGCTGTTTGTCGCTCAGTGAAGAACTTTTTTATCACACAGGCTCAGATACACAGAGGCAAGGCTTTTTCATTCCTTATTTCAGGCTAAGTAACGGCTTCTTTATACAGAATGGCAGCACGGCATTTGGGAAACAGCGTGCAGCCCCAGAACTGACTACCAGCTCGAGTGCCTTTTTTGGCGGTGCGCAGCATCATTGGGTTGCCGCACTTGGGGCACAACTTTTCCGCCGCTTTCTTCTGCTTAATAGCCTGTACATGCCTGGCATGAGTCCGATGGTTTTTAAACGTGGGCGCCAGTCGCCCAGACTGAATACGTTCTATAGCCTCTGAAACTTCACTGTCGGAAAGTAAAGGGCTGTTTTTGGACTTGATATAACGAATCAGGCCACCGGCATAAGTGATGTTTTCAGGCATCGGGGTTTTAAAGGTACTGTCCCCGACAAAGACCACCACCGAGAATAATTTGTTGTCATCCATGTTTAGGCAGGAAGACAGCGTTTTCGTATGTTTATAGTTCTGGTGCAGTGGATTCTGAAAACGGGAGGTGTGTTTAAAAATCTTCTGGGTCCACTGCTTCTGATGCTCAGAACCAAAAATCCAGCCCTTCATATTTTTGGTCTCCACCACAAAAATGCCAAAGCGGGAGATAATAATGTGGTCAATCTGGGTTGAGCCATCCTCCGTGGGCAGGGTGACATTATTCACCAGATAGTAATGCTTTTTATCCAGCATCAATTTGATGGCGGTATTCACCATAAACTCACCCAATATACCTTTAAACCAGGGTGATTTGGCAATACCGATAACAACCAGCAGCGGGACAAACCATAAAAGCATGGTCACTGCGTTACTGATAATAGGAGAGAAGTCCAAGGTTAGATTCCAGTATTCAGGTAGATAAGGGTGGTCTTTAAATGGTAACGGAAACCATTTTGGTACTTATGTACTTTAATATTCATGTCACGTTGCATTAAATGGCAATTTGCAGTTGGCAAAAATTAAGCGAAGCGAACAATGCTAACTGTAAATTGTTCGATTCAATGCCTTGTTATGAGACAGGCAAGCTCATGTAGTAAAAACGTTCATCTTCACTATCGATTGTAAATCCAATACGGCTATACAGTTTATGCGCTGGACTTCGCTGAAATACTTTGAGCTCGATAAATTTTAGATTTCGTTGCAGAGCGATTTTTTTTACTGTGGAAATAACTTGAGCACCATACCCTTTGCTTTGGTGATCAGCTCCAACTTGAATATCACGAAGTTGACACCGCTCCCCCTCGAAAGATAACCGAAGTACACCTATATACTGACCATTAGCCAAAATATCAAAATTTGATAAGTCTTTGCTTGCTTGATAAACATCTTCTACCCCCCAATCTACTTCGTACATTTCGTAGTACTGTTTCATGTTGTCAAACGTAAATTGAGCAGCAGATTTTAAATCTTTAGTATCAACAATCTCTAGCATAGACCCAGTCTCATGATGCCTTGTTAAGGTATGAGGCACGCAACAAAAAAGCCTCCGCATACCACCTCAACCACTAAATCGAACGTATAGTAAAAATGCCACGCGTGCAGTATTACTCTTGAAAAATTTGTTATAGCTTTTCTAGCCTGGCAAATGAACTTGCAAGCAACTTAATCTCTCCAGTTTCATGAAGCCAAATATAAACTTCTGGTTTGAACTGTTCTGACTCTTTTATGAAAACCATTTGATCACCAAGACCATTACTGGCAATTGCTAATGCATGATGGGGGAAATTGCCAAATCCAAAACACGACTTGGTTTCTGCAATAATGTGATTACAAGTACGAGCTAGCCTTTTTCGATCAGAATTGTCCTTGATTGGATAAAGTTCCCAATCATCTTCTTCGGTCGTTGTTTCACCACCATTGGCAGTTTTCATTGATTCACGGTAATCATGGGGGAGCCTTGCACCAAGCTCCACCTCAGTATTAACTAATTGTTCTTCTGTTAAGTTGAATACCACTTTTTACTCCAAAGCTATAACGCCAAGCTAAGCGGCACACCGCCAGGCGCATCCCGTGGATCCGCTCAGCAGCGGAACGAACTTGAACTTTTTGTTGATATGACTCCCGCAGTCAAGCAGGTTGTTTGAACTTAATAATAAACTCGTTATAGAACCTGTTCTGATACTGGAACCTGAATCAACGACGGCTGGCAAGCTGATATACGTGGGCTGGGTACCACTTTTCATGTATCCGTCGTGTGAGCCTGCCTCTCTCTAGGATCGAGGGCTCGACAGTTAACTGCCTTACCTCCTAACAAGACCGAGGGCTACTCACCGGCCGGGGTTGCAATATCAGAACAGGTAAACCTCCAGAACTTTGCCGAAAAATCTTCTTTTACTTCACGTCTACGCCTACTACTCCGATTCAGTCAGGCCTTTATTCACCCACATAAAGGCTGAGAGTTCTCGTGCTATGGCAACAACGACAATATTCTTGTTTTTAAAACGGGCAGTCAGACTTCGATACCTTTTACATAACCTTAACTGGGCTCGCCAGGCAATTTCTCTGACCGGCTTTGGCAGGTCTTCCTGCCGGAGCATCAGATCTCTCGTCAACTTCTCCGGATGCCGGTAACTCCAGGCGGATTCAACCAATGCTTTTCGCGCATGACTATTACCGCACTTGGTAATCGTACCTTGCCGCCTTTTACCGCCACTGGAGTTTTCCGAAGGAACCAGGCCAAGCCATGAGAAGAGCTGTTGAGGATTGGCAAATCGTTTAAAGTCGATAATTTCAGCGACCATGGTCATGGCCGTGATCTGGCGCACACCTTTTAAGGACTGTAATGCCTGAACAACCGGATAACGTCCCCATTTAGGCAGATATTCATCAATCTGCTTCTCCATGTACTCCAGCTGATTTTGTCGATCTTCCACCGCATCCATATACTGCTTCAGCACCACATTCTGAGCCGTAGTGTCAAAGACCCGCTCAGATAACCAGTGCCAATGTTGACGACTCCAACGCTTACCGTGATAAACCTGATCATGTCGCAGCAGGAAACTGTTCAACCGTTGTTTTGCGGACTTCAGATCATTGACCATATCAGTACGTGCACGGATCAAATCCCGCATGGATTCATCTTCAGTGCTCGGAACATCAGCGATTCCCGCTACGCACTTCTTAAAGCTGGATTCTAGAGGGTGTCCAATCAG
>OODV01000027.1 GCA_900299555.1 uncultured Endozoicomonas sp. | reverse complement strand
GTGTGAGCCCTTTGAGTTTGCCACTCCAGGGAGGAGGGATCAGGCGGAACTTCCCATCATCCCGCTCGATCCTTGGTACGCGTGCATGAAGATAACATTCATGTTGAAAGAAGTTCATATGCCGCCATTCTTTCTGAAAGGTATCGTATGCTGGGTACTCCTTGCCAGAAGGATCATCCTCACTGTTATCTTTGAAGGTTGCCCCTCGCTGAAAGTTAAGAAAAATATCCAATCTGGATTGTTCAGTATTGAACTCAATTGACTCAATGTACCAGGGATAACTGATTCCAAGGGCATTCTGAAACAATTCTTCCATGAGTGTCTTCAGGCCTGTGATGTCATGCAGAGTATTGGATTAAGAATACAGCGTTACCCACTCACTTTTCAAAAGAGCCTTTAAATTTTAGGCATTTCTTACGAATCGGTTTATTCCTGATAGGAGTGGTGAAAGATAGGTAACACAACTCCCCTTCGAAAATGCCCGGGTCAAGATTATTTTCGAAATGGATGAGCAATGGTTATTTGTTGGTAGCAAGGAGCAGCAACGCTGGCTGTTTTATGCATGGGAGCCACGTTTCAATAAGATCATTACCCATGCATTCGGCTCCAGAAGCACAGAGACGCTCATAAAGCTGTTGGAGCGTCTGGCCTGCTTCAAAGTTAGTTTTTACTGCACAGATGACTGACAGTCATACACATCCTGTTTAACAGAAGATAAACATATCATTGGAAAGTACTTTGCTCAGCGGAATGAGCGGCAGAATCTGACCTAGAGAACTTGCTTGAAACGGTTATCCAGAAGGACTATTTGCTTCTCAAGATCAATAGGCATTCATGATAAGGTTATCGGGGAGTTTATCTCCCGAAACCACTATCAACAGTTTTGATACATCACCTAAATAAAAGGTTATTGTTCCAATACAATATGCCAACAGATATATACCCGTTATTTGAAGTTACAAATGAAATAACCCCACTGTATTGCGAATTTTTGCTACTGACCCATAAGATAAGTGATGCTTTATTTCTCATGATCTTCACATTACACACTGCAATAAATTTAATGTCATAAAAGATAATTGGTATCATTGCCTGTCCGGTTATCAGTTTCTCAAACAGGTTTAAGCATGACGGAGCAGATTATTATTGGCGATGACGGGGTTGAGCGTCAGTCCCTGAGAGCATATACAGAGAATGCGTACCTGAATTATTCCATGTACGTTATTCTCGACCGTGCTCTGCCCCATATCGGGGATGGCCTAAAGCCTGTTCAACGACGCATCGTTTATGCGATGAGTGAGCTTGGCCTGAAAAATACGGCCAAATTCAAGAAGTCCGCACGCACCGTGGGTGATGTACTTGGTAAGTTTCATCCCCATGGAGACAGTGCGTGCTATGAAGCCATGGTGTTGATGGCACAGCCTTTTTCGTATCGTTACCCTCTGGTTGATGGTCAAGGTAACTGGGGGTCTCCAGATGACCCCAAGTCATTCGCTGCCATGCGCTATACCGAGTCTCGTCTCACTAAATACGCAGACACATTACTGGGTGAGCTCGGTCAGGGAACTGTGGACTGGGTTCCCAATTTCGATGGCACGCTTGAAGAGCCTTCCATTTTGCCAGCTCGCCTGCCAAACCTTCTGTTAAATGGAACAACCGGTATTGCCGTCGGTATGGCTACAGATGTTCCACCTCACAATCTCCGTGAGGTGGCGAATGCCTGTATTCACTTATTAGAAAACCCAAAGGCAAACGTTGCTGAGCTTTGTGAGTATATTCAGGGGCCTGACTTCCCAACGGAAGCTGAACTCATTACTCCCAGAGCAGACCTGATCAAAATGTATGAGCAGGGAAGGGGATCCCTGAGAATGCGGGCGGTTTATCAACAGGACAGCGGGGATATTGTTGTTACAGCACTGCCCCATCAGGCCTCTGGTGCCAAAGTTCTTGAGCAGATTGCAGCACAGATGCAGGCTAAAAAGCTGCCAATGGTTGCAGACCTTCGCGACGAATCTGATCATGAAAATCCGACCCGACTGGTTATTGTGCCCAAGTCAAACCGGGTGAATGTCGAAAGCTTGATGAACCACCTGTTTGCCACTACTGACCTGGAAAAAACCTACCGGGTTAATATGAATATGATCGGTGTCGATGGCCGCCCTCAGGTCAAGGCTCTGGATAAAATGCTGAGCGAGTGGCTGGCCTGGCGAAGTGAGACTGTCCGCCGTCGTCTACAGCATCGACTGGATAAGGTTCTCAGCAGGCTCCATATTCTCGAAGGCTTAATGATCGCCTTTTTGAATATTGATGAAATCATCGAAATCATCAGAGCCGAAGATAAGCCAAAGCCAATTCTAATGGAACGTTTTGGTCTTTCAGATATTCAGGCTGAAGCCATTCTTGACCTTAAGCTACGTCATCTTGCCAAACTTGAAGAGATAAAAATTCGTAGTGAACAGGATGAGCTTGATAGTGAGCGAAAGTCACTTGAACTGATTCTTGGCTCAGAAAAACGCCTTAAGACGCTTATTAAAAAAGAAATTAAATCAGACTCTGAAAGTTTTGGCGACGCTCGTCGTTCTCCTATCGTAGTAAGAGCAGAAGCTCAGGCATTATCACAAACTGATCTAATGGTGTCCGAGTCGATAACCGTAGTGCTTTCTAATAAAGGATGGGTTCGCTTTGCTAAAGGACACGATGTTGACCCATTGACGCTTAATTACAAATCTGGCGACAATTATCGTTTATCTGCCAAAGGAAGAAGCAATCAGATATCTGTATTTTTAGACTCGACAGGGCGAGCCTATTCGATTCTTACCCATACTCTTCCTTCAGCAAGAGGCCAGGGAGAACCATTAACAGGACGAGTCAGCCCTCCCTCTGGCGCAACATTTGAGGGGCTGTGTGTAGGTGATAGCAATGATTGTTATCTCCTGGCCAGTGATGCAGGTTATGGTTTTATTGCCCAGTTTTCAGATATGGTGAGTAAGAATAAAGCAGGTAAGACCCTGTTGACGCTGCCTAAAAATGCTCACGTTATGCCTCCTATCCCGATAAGCAGCAACAACGCAATGTTGGTTGCTATAACCAATGAAGGGCGGATGCTGATGTTTCCATTACAGGACCTTCCAAAACTTGGCCGCGGCAAAGGCAATAAAATTATCAATATTGCTTCAGCTCGTGCAGCTGAAAGAGCTGAGTTGATGAGTCAACTAGCCATCATTAATGAAGGTGATGCGCTCACTCTCCATGCAGGTAAGCGGCATGTCACCTTAAAATCAGGCGATCTTGAACACTACCGGGGGGAGAGAGGAAGAAGAGGAAACAAGCTGCCCAGAGGGTTCCAGAAAGTTGATAAAATTGAAGTCGTTTCTGCAGGTTAACCTGCAGAATACTTTGTTTGATATGCGGCTTTATAATCCGTTTGACTGTATTTTCGGATAAGCCTTTCGAGGCTTAATCCGATGACGTATCCACCCCTGAACAATATAAATCCATATAATATAACGATCTTTTTATTTAGCTATTTATTCCACAACCACCCAGAATCATTTGACAGATACTTTCTGTATATGACTCTACATCTTCAGACTCAAGCTCTTCTTTCCCTAAAACAGAAGCAACCTGAGGTCCATAATCGACGTAGTACTGAGTGGTTGCCCAAATAGTAAATAAAAGGTGGATCGGATCAACCGGTTTCATTTTTCCTTGTTCAATCCAGCCTCTGATCACCCCTGACTTTTCCTGAATCCAGTCATTAAATGGCTGTAAGTGATCTTTTATATGCTGGCCACCATGCAGTATCTCACTACTGAAAATACGCGAAGCATTGGAGTGCGCCAGAACATATTTCATTTTTGCCCTGATGAACTGTCTTAGTGCAGTAGCAGGATCATCATCTGGATTCAGCCCACTGAATACAGATTGCCAGAGTTCCATAATGTGATTAAGTACGGCACCATAAAGCTCTACCTTACTGTTGAAATAGTAGTGTACATTGGCTTTTGGTAAGCCCGCTCGATGGGCAATATCACGAATGGACGCCCCCTTAAAGCCACTGGCTACAAACTCATCTTCTGCGGCTTGAAGAATAATTTGAATGTTTTTCTGCCGGACCCGACTATTTTTCAATCCTGCCTGATCTGTTTTTGAGGGTGATGGTTGCATACTGAATACCGTACCTTGCATTGATTATACTCGATTTGAATATAGACAAGGGACGGGCTTTTTCCATGGCTTGATAAAACACGACAGAATTCAAATAAAAAATTCTGTCGTGTTTATCAAAATATCATGCTGATTAAAGCCTCTCGATGTAATTAAGAGTTATCAAGATCTCGGTGCATATTCAAAGACATCAGAGTGAATATACTCAGCTTTAAAATTTTCTGCGACGAGTGCATCAAAAGTTGCATATACCATTTGCGGAGACCCGCTGATAAAGACTTCACTATCGATAAAATAATCCTTGTCGTCTATTACCGCTTCAAACAGAAGCCCCTGACGCCCTTTCCAGCTATCTTCGTCAAGAGTATCACTCACCACCGGATGGTAGTGAAAGTGAGGAGAAGCCCAGTGAATTGGAAGATTAGGCATATAAAACCCACCTGGAGAGCGGGCTCCCCAGTAAAGATATATATCTTTATGGCCGGGCTTTGCCAATGATAGCTCAATCATGCTCTTCATCTGGGCAAATCCAGTACCTGCCGCGATAAAGACCAGAGGTTTATCCGGAATGCTTTCAAGAAAGCACTGACCTTTTGGCATCCTTATCGAGACACTACCCTGCTCAAGCTCATTAAATAACTTGATTGAATTAGCGCTGGAGGGAAGCTTTTGAATATGTAACTCCAGCTCCTTCTGCATTGGCACCGGAGGACTGGCTATTGAGAACGCGCAGGCTTCGCCACCTGTCAGAAGAATCTCAAGGTATTGCCCAGCCCGATAGTCTGGGATATAACCCTGATGACATTTGAGGGTTACGCGGTAAATACCCTCTGATAGCAACTGAAGATCTACAACCTGACAAGACTGAGTGGAAACTTGGTTGATCTGCACGAATACCGCTACCTCTAAAACTCAAAATATCAGGAACCCAAGGTTGCCTGAACCTGCATAACACTGGAATACCATCATAAGCGTTACTCTATATAGGAGGTTGACCGATAATAGTGCCCGTAGCGAGGATGGCCAAAAATTGAGGATACAAATTCCGTTTTGTGAGGTGAGTAGTGGCTCTATTTGCCGTACAAAACGAAATTTTTAGCCCAATTTGATGGCACCCTAGCAGGGCAATCTGTTCTCGGTCAGTCTCCCAGGCCAAGTTGATCCCAAATCTCATCAACTCGCTGCTTAATGGTATCTGTCATCGATATTGCTGTTCCCCACTCCCGGCTTGTTTCCCCTTCCCACTTATTGGTGGCATCAAAGCCAACCTTTGACCCGAGCCCTGCAACGGGAGAAGCAAAGTCAAGGTAGTCGATAGGTGTGTTCTCAATAAAAACCGAGTCTCTCTTTGGGTCCATACGGGTCGTCATGGCCCATATCACATCATTCCAGTCTCTGGCGTTCACATCATCATCGGTGACTATCACAAATTTTGTATACATGAACTGACGCAGGAATGACCAGACCCCTAACATAACGCGCTTTGCATGCCCAGGGTACTCTTTACGCATGGTAACGACAGCCAGCCGATAAGAGCAACCCTCCGGAGGCAGATAAAAATCAACGATCTCCGGAAACTGCTTCTTGAGAATAGGGACAAAAATTTCGTTAAAAGCCAGCCCCAGTATTGCAGGCTCATCTGGCGGTCGCCCTGTATAAGTGCTGTGATAAATGGGGTTGCGCCGATGAGTCACACACTCCACCGTAAATACAGGAAATGACTCAACCTCATTGTAATAGCCAGTATGATCGCCATAGGGGCCTTCATCAGCCATTTCCCCGGGGTATATAAAGCCTTCAAGCACAATCTCAGCACTGGCAGGCACTTGCAAATCGTTAATATGGCTTTTAATCAGCTCTGTTTTACTGCCCCTCAGCAAGCCGGCAAACGCGTATTCTGATAAAGAGTCAGGAATAGGTGTAACAGCACCCAGAATAGTTGCTGGATCGGCACCCAGGGCGACTGACACCGGAAAAGGGGTATCAGGATATTTCTTCTGCGAGTCTCTGAAGTCAAGGGCACCACCTCGGTGAGATAACCAGCGCATAATCAGCTTATTTTTACCGAGAAGTTGCTGACGGTAAATCCCAAGGTTTTGGCGCTCTTTTTCCGGCCCTTGAGTAATAACCAGTGGCCAGGTTATTAATGGAGCGGCATCGCCTGGCCAGCAGGTTTGTATCGGTAGCCTGGTCAAGTCGATGTCATCGCCTTGAAGGATCACCTCCTGACAAGGCGCAGACTTAACCACTTTGGGTCCCATATTCAACACTTGCCTGAACAGTGGCAGTTTTTCAATCGCGTCCCTGAGCCCCTTGGGGGGATCTGGCTCTTTCAGATAGGCTAATAACTCACCGACCCCTCTAAGGGCACTGATATCCGTCTGCCCCATCCCCATGGCAACACGCTTCTGGGTACCAAATAGATTCCCCAGAACGGGTATGTCATAGCCTTTCGGATTCTCGAACAAAAGGGCAGGACCACCATTTTTTAAGGTTCGGTCACAAATTTCTGTCATTTCCAGAACTGGATCAACTTCAACCTTAATTCGCTTGAGTTCACCCTGTTTTTCCAGCTGGTCAATGAAATCCCGGAGATCCTTATATTTCATGGGTATTTCTTCTTTAGGTCTGGGCAGTTTTTACTCTGGATGATGAAAAACTACTTCTGTTGGAGTGGGCAATAAAAGTGTTGGTGATGGTTATTTATTATCAAGGTACAACCCCTTAACAACTACCCTGCACTTATCTTTCTGATTCTGAAGCCTGAGTATTAATATGGGGGATTGTACAGAACCATTTCATTTTTGACTCTTGCACAGGTTTTTAACACTTCACCAATAGAGAAATGGGTTTACAGGGAGCATAAAGTTTATCTCCCTGCATAAAGGCTGTAATGACGCAAACACATCACACAGCCTTCATCATACAAATACAGAATTACTTCCGCTTCATGGACTGGAAGAACTCATTATTTGTTTTGGTGTGTTTCATTCGATCGAGCAAGAACTCAATAGCCTGAATTTCATCCATTGGGTGCAGAATCTTACGCAGAATCCACATACGCTGGAGCTCTTCTTCTGTGGTCAGCAGATCTTCCCGACGTGTGCCAGATCTGTTGATGGCAATAGCAGGGAATACGCGCTTTTCAGAAGCTTTTCGATCTAGATGAAGCTCCATATTACCGGTACCTTTGAACTCTTCAAAGATAACCTCATCCATCTTGGAGCCAGTATCGACCAGAGCAGTTGCCAGAATGGTCAGACTACCACCCTCTTCGATATTACGGGCCGCACCAAAGAAACGCTTAGGGCGCTCAAGAGCATGAGCATCGACACCACCGGTCAAGACCTTTCCTGAGGAAGGAATAACCGTGTTGTATGCACGAGCAAGACGAGTGATGGAATCGAGCAGAACCACTACATCTTTTTTGTGCTCAACCAGACGCTTAGCTTTTTCCAATACCATTTCGGCAACCTGAACGTGCCGGGAAGGAGGCTCATCAAAAGTCGATGCGACGACTTCACCATGGACAGAACGGGACATTTCCGTTACTTCTTCCGGACGTTCATCAATCAACAGAACAATGAGGTGGCATTCCGGATTATTTCGGGCGATATTGGCAGCAATATTCTGCAACATCAATGTCTTACCTGCTTTTGGCGGAGATACGATCAGACCACGCTGACCTTTCCCGATAGGTGCCACAAGATCAATGATTCGAGCCGTCAAATCCTCTGTTGCACCTGTTCCCCTCTCCATAGTGAGACGTTTCTGAGGAAATAAAGGCGTCAGGTTTTCAAAAAGGATTTTATTGCGGGCATTTTCTGGCTGGTCAAAATTGATTTCATTAACCTTCAGAAGGGCAAAATATCTCTCTCCTTCTTTTGGCGGCCGGATTTTTCCGGAAATCGTATCACCCGTTCTCAGGTTAAATCGGCGAATTTGGCTCGGGGATACATAAATGTCATCAGGTCCCGCCAGATAAGAGCTATCTGCAGAACGGAGAAAACCAAAGCCATCCTGGAGAATTTCCAGAACACCATCACCATAAATATCTTCACCACTACGCGCATGACGCTTGAGAATGGTGAAAATGACATCCTGCTTCCTGGAGCGGGCAAGGTTTTCGAGACCCATTTCATTCGCTATCGCCAGAAGTTCAGGAACAGACTTTTTCTTCAGTTCGGTAAGATGCATAACCAGTAGTTTGCGAATGTTAAATTGAAAGGTAAGAGGCCGTTGTCTTTGCAGGAAGATCAGAAAGTTTTTGGCTTATTATGATAAAGGACAACTATGTGTTGATTAATGCCTGCGAGTGTTTATAACGGCAGCCCTGTCTGGGCCTTATCCCTGATTGGTCAGTAGATTCCTGACAGCCCTGTGAAATTACAGTCTATATCCTTTTCTGGAAAATAATCAAGAATAAAGGGTTCGTCAACTGAATTGATTTAAAAATTTAATCCACTCTCAACATATAAAGTCGTCAAAAAGATCAGATGGGTGGCTGCTGCACAAGCCATAACCACCCGAACTGACAGAAATTACAAATTACTGTCCAGGAAAGCTGTCAGCTGTGATTTGGACAGTGCGCCTACCTTGGTAGCCTCAACGTTTCCACCCTTAAATAGCATAAGTGTTGGAATACCACGTACACCATATTTAGGCGGAGTTGCTTCATTTTCATCGATATTCAGCTTACAAACGGTAAGCTTTCCTTCGTAATCCTGAGCAATTTCATCAAGAACTGGTGCAATCATTTTGCATGGACCACACCATTCTGCCCAATAGTCAACCAGCACCGGACATTCCGCCTTCAGAACCACTTCTTCGAAGGAGTCATCTGTCACTTTGACAATTTCGCTCATGGAATGGATCTCCTAACCATGGTACCTAGAGAGTACTTATAAAGTATTTAAAGTCTAATCGGGAGCCTTGACCATGGGCACACCAAACTGGCTGCCTGAGAGTATCACCGGCCCAGAACTGATTTATTATGCCTGATTCATGGAATTTTGTGGCTTTTTTTTCTATAAAAATGCCATTAACCAAATAAGCGTTGAAAGATTACTGTGCTGCATAGGGCAATTTTCAAGCACTTATGCAGTTTTATGTTGGACAGCACAATCAATAAGATTTGTGTGAATAATTCTATTAAAGTTAACATTTCAACATCTGTTATGCTCCGGCCTGCAACTCAGTATCGCTATTCTGACAGAGCGAGGGGCTGGCAACGCTGAAAAACATAATATTTTCAATCCACTAACTATGAAATATCATGACACAACAAGGGCGTGAACAGTCCAGCAGCCTGCCACTGGTAGCAGCCATAGATCTTGGCTCAAACAGCTTTCATATGATCGTTGCCAGGGTCGATCAAGGTGAAATAAGACCTGTAGAAAGGCTGGGAAAGAAAGTTCAGCTGGCATTAGGCCTTAATCGACATGATGAACTCACAACTGAAGCCATGGAACGCGGCTTCAGCTGCCTCGAACAGTTTGCACAATATCTGTCTGGAAATACCTTTCAGGCCGTCAGGGTCGTAGGCACAAATGCGCTGAGAAAAGCCCACAACAGCAATGTTTTTGTTGAAAAAGCTAATTCTATTTTAGGCTATCCCATTGAAATAATTGCGGGCAGAGAGGAAGCCCGTCTGATTTATCTGGGGGTAGCCCAAACCCAATCTGATGATAATGAACGCCGGCTGGTTATGGATATTGGCGGGGGAAGCACTGAGTTTGTTATCGGGGAACGTTTCGAACCCAAGCTTATGGAAAGCCTTCACATGGGTTGTGTGGTATTTACCGATCGTTTCTTTGGTACTGGTGAATTAACGGTACAACGATTCCAGTCCGCTTATTATGCAGCACGACTTGAATTACTAAATATCGAACAATCATTTACCCGGCTGGGTTGGGTTGATGCCGTAGGGTCATCGGGGTCCATTCGTGCTGTCAGCAGTATTCTTCAAGCAATGGGTGAAAGTGAGACTATCACCCGGGATAGCCTGGAGATGCTTAAGCACAAGGTGCTTAAATTTAACCATATCAGTCGTGTGCGCTTCCCGGGGTTAAAACCCGACCGTCAGGCAATCTTTCCGGCTGGCCTTGCTATCCTGATAGCTGGTTTTGACGCCCTTGGGATAGAACGTATGCACTACTCCGAAGGGGCGTTGAGGGAAGGTGTTTTACATGACATGCTTGGTCGTGATCGTCATGAAGACGTACGGGAACGAACAATAAATGCTCTGATGAGCCGTTATCATGTTGATGAGCAACTGGCCTTTCGAGTCATGACGCATGCTCAGGAGTGTTTTTCAATGGTTGCTGATACCTGGCAACTAAACGGAGAAGATCTTGAGCTACTTTCCAGGGCAGCCAGAGTGTGCCAGATAGGATTGGATATCTCCCACACACAATACCACCGTCACGGAGCTTATTTGATCGATAACTCTGACCTGATGGGCTTCAGCAAGAGGGAGCAGCAGCAGCTGGCCCAACTCGTCAGAGGGCATAGGCGCTCAATATCCAAGTCATCACTGTCTGGATGGCCAAAAGAGATATCCCAAAGGTTAATGCATCTGATTATACTGCTCAGAGTTGCCAATGTACTTAGTCATGGGCATTATGACGACGCCTTGCCGGAGTATTCCATGAGTGTCTCCAGATCAACCATATCTCTGCTTTTTCCTGATGGATGGATAAGCCAGCACCCTCTGACTGCAGCGAACTTTGAATCAGAACGCAGCTATCTGTCCAAAGTTGGTTTCAAATTAGTGGTAACTTAGATTCTGAATATCAATTGCAGCATTGATATAAGGGTCTTCAAACATTATCAGGCTTGCTCCGCGAATCAAAGTTAAGATCAATTTCTCGATATTCCTCACGATCCCGAGTCAACATAATCACTGCACCATCAATAAGGTTGGTGCAGGCATCATGTACATGAGCACTGTCATTCATCAGAGAGCTTGCCATAAATGAGTCAACCTGATTAGAACGAATAAGCTCGTTGAGCTTCTTATTCATCTGCTCATCCTGCTCTCTGAGCTCTTGCTTTAATTGCTCAGCATGTTGTCGAATATGATCGTAATTTCGTCGAACTCCTAGTAAATCCACAAGCTTCAGTACTGAGGCAAGACAAAGCCTCAACTGATTATACTGATGACGTATCTGCTCATTGTCAGAATGAAGATACTGCCCCATATTCTTATAGATATTCTTCACATGCTTGATTGCCTGGACAAAGTCTCGACAGGCAACTTTAAGCGCAAACAGCTCTTGGACCTGTTGTCTTGGCAGGTTTCCCTCAATTGAACCTGAGTAATGAATAATATCTGCATATACACCTTTGATATGCCTGATATAAAGCTCTTTGATAGACCAGGGCTGCTCATCACGAACCCAGTTATTAACCAGCTCTGTCAGATTATCCGCTTCCCTGAGTTTGTCTCCGGTGAGGTAAATCCCATAGCAAATTAATTCAAGTGTATTCCGATATAAGTGATCACACTCTCTGGTCAGTGCCCGTAGCGCAGCATCTGGATAGCTCAATGCAGCAGGTGTTAAGTATCTGGCTCGATGAATTTCCGGGCTATCTTCATTGGCAAGGTTTAAGTATGACTGTTTCGAAGGATCTGCAAAAAGTGTTTCCAGCCAGCGAATGAGGAAGTTGATGAAAGGTAGCTGTACCAAAATACCCAGGACGTTAAAAATACTATGAAACAGCGCAAGCTTCAGAGTGTAGTTATCAGATTCAATCTGCATAAATCTGGCAATAAAATCAACCAGCATCTTCAACTGAGGCAACAGTAGAATGGCCAGTGTTGCGGTCACCACATTAAAGGCAATATGAGCTGCCGCTAACCGCTTGCCTGCTGCATTCGCACCAATAGCTCCGAGAACAGCGGTAATTGTTGTTCCCATGTTTGAGCCAATAGCCAGCGCCAAGGCATTATCATAAGTCAATTGTCCCGTCACCAGAGCCGAGAAGGTAAGAACCATCGTAGCATTGGTTGACTGCATGATAATGGTCGCCAGAATGCCAAACAGCGTGTATACAAGAACGCCCTGAACCCCATCCATGGAAAAATTACTGAAGTCGATTACATTCTGGAAAGCCTCAAAGCCCACCTTCATGTAATGAATACCAAGAAAGAGAAATCCAATCCCAAGGAGTATGTATCCAAGACCACTGAAGTTTTTCTCTTGCTGAGTCCTTAAAATCAAACCGAAAACTAACAGTGGCATGGCATAGGAAATCAGTTTCAATTTCATACCATACAAGGCAACCAGCCATGCGCCTACAGTGCTGCCAAGGTTTGCTCCAAAAATGATCCCCACCCCTGCGGTAAGGCCAATCAGACCGGCACTGAGAAAAGAGATCACAATGACAGAAACCAACGAACTGGACTGCAAAACAGCAGTAGTTGTGATACCAAACGTCAGGCTTTTCCAAAGACTGTCAGTGGTTTTTTGCAGAAGAGCTTCCAGAAACCCCCCGGTAAAAACCTTAAACCCCTTTTCAAGGTAAACCATGCCAAGAAGAAAAATGGCTACACCAGCAGTGATCACCTGAAGCTCTGAGCTGATCCAAAATCCATAAATCAGTAGCAAAAGCACTGTTGGTAAAAAAAAGCGTCCAAGCATATTAGCCACTAAGGTGCCTTGATTGCTGACCGATAATACCCATTCCAAACAGCCATGAGCTGAAAATGCAGGGCTATAGCTTTTGCTATCGGCTGACAATCAGGTTCCCTCCAATGCAAGCTAATCTAAAATTAAAAATCAGAAAAACTAATGAATAAGTACAGCGATTCCACAACCTGAAAAGCGACGGGTTCAAAGTGGTCGATGTACGATCGTGTATAACAAAAGACTTAGCCGATACTTTATAGACGCTCTAATCACTCTGTCCCAGATCCACCCACACAGAAAGCGTAATCAAAAGAACAGATAAAAAATAATGCAATATAAATTGAACAAAGAGTATTCTTCAGCCAGACAAATATAAAGTGCATGAATAAAATGAAGCACTAAAATATGACTATGTTTTAAGATATCTAAATTTACCAATTCCTTGCCAATTAAACAAAATACATTATTTTTATTATTATTGAAGAAGTAATGAGCAGTAGCATTCTGGATTGCCCCATATTCCTGAACCTTCAACAGGTAGTCATTACAGTCCTGCATAACAGGTATCTGCCTGCTACTGATTTAATGTCATGTATCGTGTTGTTACATCATTGCGAAACTCAGACAGTCAAAGGTTGCCGTAGCCCGAGGGTATACAATGAAATTACTGGATGAATTACATCATCGACTGGGTAGTAAATCCCGCATTCGCTCTCTATTCAAGGATGTCAGTGTACAGGATCTTGAAAAGATGCTGGATCGACTTAAGGAAGTTCACAAGGAAAAATTACAATCCCGGGTTAAAGAGGATGCGAAGCGACAAAAAAAAATGACTGATATCGCCGCCATTCAGAAAGAAATGGCCGATCTTGGTATTACACTCTCTGATCTTGACAGCCTTAAGGACTCAGGCAAAAGCAGTAAACGTCGACGAACGGTTGCCAAACATACCTTTCAATATGAAAATGCAGCTGGACAAACTGTACTCTGGGAAGGCTCAACAACAGGCAGGCTACCAAAAGATTTCCAGGAGTATCTGGAAAGAACACAGAAAAAGCGAGCTGAATGCATAATGAAGTAGAATACAAAGATACCCTGTCCTTTATTATCAAAGGAACAACATACTTCTGTACCGCTTCATCTAATTAAAGTTGCTGCATATGGATGACCATTGAACGAATCCAGAGTGTCAGGTCATCCATATCTTCAAGAGATAGCAGTATTAAAGCCATATCCAGTGGATCCACCCCTCCTTCATTTTGGAAAACTTCTCCTTTGAAAGTTGAGATCTCGTCTCTTAGCTCATCAACAGCAATCCTCACTTCCTGATGAACTCCCACCATGACTTGAGATTGCTGCTTTCTAAAGCCTGCCAAACCAAAACGATCCTGCTTTGCTATTCCCAACTTCAAGCCCTGAACAGTTAAACCAAAGTGCTGATTCAGATGCTTCATGGAATTTTGCAGTTCCACAGTGAGCACGGGAGGTCTATAAGTTAATCGCTCAGCCATCCTGCAAATCAAATGTGCCAAGTTATTCTGAGCCTGTAAAAGGGAAAGAACTAACCCCTTGGGTTGTGCCGTCAATGTTGGTTGATTCAGGCGAATCAGAACATCCTGCTCCAGTTTTTCAACTACCGGAGGAAAATCAATTAGCCATTGCGGCCTTTCATGCCATTGGTATCCGGGAGTTAACCGACTCTGCAACTGCCGACTTAACAGAACCAATGCATCCAGTACCACCTGACGATGCTGGCTTAAAGGCTTATAGACAGAGCCGGAAAAAAGGCTGGTAAAGGTCGTAAGATCCATAGCAGATCTTATCGACCCTGTATGCCCCCTGATTAGCGTAAATTGCGGACCAGAAGTGAGTGGCTATTTGGCAGAACGCCCTCTGGCTTTGGAATTCTTACAAAGTGCCCCGAACCGGGAGCTACATCTATACGCTCACCACGACGATTCTCCAAATGGTCCAGATTGAAGATATGATTACCCTGAGGGGTCATCAATTCCACAGTATCTCCAATCTCAAAGCGGTTTTTCACCTCAACAGTTAACTGCTGATCATCAAACTCAACAATTTCACCAACGAACTGTTGCGTGCTTTCTCGGGAGTTACCGGTTTCATAATTCTGGTATTCATCATGAACATGACGGCGGTAGAATCCTTCGGTATAACCACGATTGGCCAGATTCTCCAGAGAGTCCATCATACCCATATCAAAAGGAACGCCAGCTGCCGAATCATCAATGGCTTTCCGATAAACCTGAGCCGTTCTGGCCACATAATAAAATGACTTGGTACGCCCTTCGATCTTCAGGGAGTGGATACCCATCTCCGTGAAGCGGCGAACATGCTGGACAGCCCGAAGGTCCTTGGAGTTCATGATGTAAGTACCATGCTCATCTTCAAAGGCAGGCATATATTGATCCGGGCGCCCTTTTTCCTGCAGCAGGAAGATATTATCTGTTGTTTCACCAGTACCCAATGTGGGCACAACTATCTCAGGACTGCCAATTTCAGAACTCGATCCAACTGGAATGATATCACCACTTTCAGTCTCTTTAGCCTCATGGGCTTGATACTGCCAGCGACATGCATTTGTACAGGTTCCCTGGTTTGGATCCCTTTTATTGATATAGCCAGAAAGTAGACAACGTCCAGAGTAGGCAATACATAGCGAACCATGTACAAAAACTTCAATTTCAGTATCCGGACACTCTTCCCGAATTTCCTGAATTTCATCCAGTGAGAGCTCTCGAGACAGAATAATGCGCTCAACACCCTGCTTAGCCCAGAATTTCACAGTAGCGAAGTTAACTGCATTCGCCTGAACCGATAGATGAACTGGCATATCCGGCCAGGTTTCACGCACCATCATAATCAGGCCAGGATCGGACATAATCAAAGCATCCGGCCTCATGGCGATAACAGGCTCCATATCTCTCAGATACGTTTTTACCTTACTGTTATGAGGAGCAATATTACTGGCAAGATAAAGCTTTTTACCCAAAGCATGTGCTTCATCAATACCTTTTTGCAGATTATCCAGTTTAAAGTCGTTATTTCGGACTCTCAAACTATAGCGGGGCTGGCCAGCATAAACAGCGTCAGCACCATAAGCAAAAGCAAATTGCATATTCTTCAGCGTTCCCGCTGGCGAGAGGAGTTCCGGTTTCATTATGACCTACAGCTGATCTTATTGAATGGCGCGCATTATAACAACGCAATCAAAATGCAACAGTAGTGACAGCACTCAGATCATAAGTGAAAAGTGAGTAGTGGTTCGGTTTAAACCAGGATAGGTCGTTAAAGTGAGTCGAAAACATAAGAGGAGGGAGTGGTGGTCCGTATCAGCGTTTCTATAAGAGATGTTGATACGGACCAGAGCAAGGCAAACAAGATTTACTTAATCTTATATTCCTTGTACTCAACGTGCTTACGAACAACTGGATCGTACTTCTTGAATACCAGCTTATCAGGCGTATTACGCTTGTTCTTGGTAGTAGTGTAGTAATGACCAGTGCCGGCAGTAGAAACCAGCTTGATTTTTTCGCGAATACCTTTAGCCATATCTTATGCTCCTGCTAAATTAGAATTTTTGACCGCTGGCGCGCAGATCAACCAGAACGGCATCAATACCTTTCTTGTCGATAATACGCATGCCTTTGGCAGAAACACGCAGACGCACAAAGCGCTTTTCACTTTCAACCCAGAAGCGCTTGTGATGCAAGTTAGGCACGAAGCGACGACGAGTTTTATTCTGAGCGTGGGAAACGTTATTCCCAGTAACCGGGCGCTTTCCGGTAACCTGACAAACCTTGGACATGTTTATGGCCTCTCAAACCAAAAATCCAGCCATGAGGCCGGAAAACTTAACTGAATTCCAGTGTCTGCTTCGGGCAGATCTGCCCATGGTTACAGAGTCAAGAGACCTTCAAGACTCATCAGCAGCTACCCTCATACAAAGATCGGGCTTTATACCAGAGTTGAGCGCCTCTTGCAAATTCCATGAGGGTTACGGATTATGCCTAGCCCCCCGCAATATCAGCAATCCCAAGGCATTTGAACCATTTCTCGTCTATGTTGACAGCAAAGCCAGACTGACATTTTTAATGCAATACCAGACACTTTATAACGAGCTCTTTGTAAAGCACGCTTTGTTAAAGCGCAAAAGCGATTTTATACAGAGATTTTGAACAGTACCACCTAAAACCTGTCTCAATGAGATAGACACTTTTGTGGAAACACAGTTACCAGCGTCCCGGGGCTACAAAACCCTGACAGTCTGCTGATAGCGCATGAGATTTGCCAGTCGCTGAACAATAAGGCTGTTAGTACGGAAAATCATCTATCCAGCTGAGCCCCGTGAATAACTTGCCTCCTCACTTCGAACTACAGAGGAATATCATGAACCGCTTTAAAGATTTTCGAGCCGTCATCGTTAATCAGGTTCAATCACTCCTGGCAAAACGCATGTCAAACAAGGAGTGTGAGCAAATACAGTCTCTTGCAGATGCTTACTACCAAGGCGTTTCTCCAAAAGATCTTACCCAGATAAATACTGATGACTGCTATGGTGCTCTGCTCTGTCTGTGGCAATTTTTGCAGATAAGGCCATCGGAACAAATAAAGATCCGTGCCTACAACCCTGAGCCGGAAACTCATCATTGGCATTCAACACACAGCATTGTTGAAATCATCGTTGATGACATGCCCTTCCTGGTTTCTTCAGTTCTTATGGAACTTGACCGTCAAAAAATAAAAGTTTACAGACTGAATCATCCGACTATTCAGTCGGAGCGGGACAACACTGGTCAGCTACACTCCATTGGTACTCATCAAGCAGTTCTCAATGAAGCAGTTATTCGAATTGAAATTGACCGGCAATCAGACCACCTTGACTTGGAAAAGGTGGTTTCTGGTATCCGAAGCATCGTGGAGGATGTTCATAAAGTTGTTTCTGACTGGGAGGCAATGCAAACCAGGCTGGATGAAGCAATCCAATGGTGTCAAAGCCATCCGGCCCCATTGCAGGAATTGGAGTTGAAAGAAGCCCTGGCTTTTCTACACTGGATTAAAAAGGATAATTTCCTTTTTATTGGTTTTCGTTACTACGAGATCATTCATGACACGCGCAAGCTAAAATTACGCACCAGTAGCAAAACCGGCTTGGGGACCTTTAGAGATGATCGCCCCCACAATCCGGTAGAACAAGATCTTTCTCCTTATATTGCATCAAAAATTCAAACATCCGAGCTGCTTGTCATTACCAAATCTACCAGCCGCTCAACGGTTCATCGACCAGCTCATCTGGACTATATAGGGATAAAGCAATTTAACGACACAGGCATCGTAATCGGAGAGTGGCGCTTTTTCGGACTATTTTCTTCAACCACTTATAACGTACCTCTGAATGAAATCCCCCTGATACGGAAAAAAGTGGCAAAACTCCTGAAAAATACCAGCTGCCCTGCAAACAGTCATCGAGGAAATGCCCTCCGACATATCATTCATGATTACCCAAGAGATGAACTTCTACAGGCGAGCTATGAACAGCTCAAAAGTGTCATAAACGGAATTCTCGACTGTCATGAGCTACGACAGCTGAAAGTTTTTCTCCGACCTGACGCCTATGACCGCTTTATCACCGTACTTATCTATGTATCCAGAGATAACTTCAATACTGAACTTCGTTTAAAAATGCAGCAGATTCTGCTCAGTGAATTAAATGGAAACAGTATCGACTTCAATGTTCAGCTCTCTGAAAACCCAATGGCACAGTTGCAGTTTACGGTGCATTGTCGTCATGCCAATCAGCAGAATGTTGATGTTGAGCGGCTGGAAGCAATGATTCATGAGGCGATGCTGAGTTGGTCAGACCATTTACAGCAGGCATTAAAAGAAGCGTTTGGTGAAGCCATCGGCAATCGGATGACACAGTCCTACCTGCTGGCGTTTCCAGCTGCTTACCGAGAGGATGTCACACCTCGTCAGGCAGTAGCGGATATCCAGCGCCTGGAATCTTTAAAAGACAGTCATCAGATAAGCACCAGTCTGTATCGCCCAGTGACTGATCACTATCGCTGGCACTTTCGAGTCCTTGGGAAAGGGCCTCTGTTAGCGCTGTCAGATATACTCCCTATTCTTGAAAAGATGGGTGTAAGGGTTCGCAGTGCAAGACCATATGCAATCAGTCCCAGTAGCCTGGAAAGTGCCTGGGTACTTGATTTCAGTATTGAGCCTAATGGCCATGAAAATGCCCTGACAACAAATACAAAAGAAACAGGGACCACACAAACAAGCGGCACCAACCTTGAAGATATTCATCTGCGAGAGCAATTCCATGAGGTTTTCATCCGCACCTGGAAGGGTGAAATGGAGAATGATGGGTTCAATGGGCTGGTCGTTTCCGCAGCTTTAAATTGGGAACAGGTTGTACTCATTAGAGCTCTGTCTAAATACCTGCTGCAACTTCAGGTGCCTTTCAGCCAGAGTTACATGCAAAAGGTGCTTAATAGTAACCCAACCGTTGTTCGTGAAATCGCAGACCTGTTCAGTATCCGTTTTTACCCGGGCTTTCGTGGCGATCGAAATGAAATTGCCAATGCTTGCTCAGAGAGGATTTACCAACTGCTGGACAATGTTGCCAACCTGGATGAGGATCGAATTCTCCGTCACTTTCTCAGCGTAATTGAAGCCATGCTTAGAACTAACGCTTATCAGAAAGAACGTAATGGAGAACCTAAAGACTACCTGTCTTTCAAACTGAAACCTGAAAAGATTCCAACATCTCCACACCCAAGACCAATGTTTGAAATATTTGTCTACTCACCAAGATTTGAAGGCATTCATATGCGGGGTGGCAAAATTGCCAGGGGAGGATTGAGGTGGTCGGACAGAATGGAAGACTTCCGCACAGAAATTCTGGGCCTTGTAAAAGCCCAGATGATAAAGAATGCAATCATAGTACCCCATGGAGCAAAAGGGGGCTTTGTAGCAAAACAGCTCCCTGTAAATGGTTCCAGAGAAGAAATACAGACGGAGGGCGTTTCCTGCTACCGATCTTTTATCTCTGGGCTTCTTGATCTTACCGACAATCTTCAAACTGGAAACATTATTCCTCCTGAAGATATCGTCCGATACGACGATGATGACCCTTATCTTGTGGTCGCTGCGGATAAGGGCACCGCAAGCTTTTCAGATATAGCGAACGATGTATCCAAGAGCTATGGGTTCTGGCTGGGTGATGCTTTTGCCTCTGGTGGAAGTCAGGGCTATGACCATAAAAAAATGGGTATAACAGCCAGAGGAGCCTGGGAATCCGTCAAAAGAATCTTTAAAGAACGCGAAATAGATACCCAGAACCATGACTTTACAGTAATCGGCATTGGCGACATGTCCGGGGATGTTTTTGGCAACGGAATGCTGCTATCTAACCATATTCGTTTAATAGCAGCCTTTAACCACCAGCACATTTTTATCGACCCGGATCCAGATATATCTGCCAGTTTCAGTGAGCGTCAGCGTCTGTTTAATTTACCAAGGTCATCCTGGGATGATTACGATCGCAGCACTATATCGGAAGGGGGCGGAGTATTCAGCCGCCAATTAAAGAACATCCATTTAAGCAAACAGGCGAGAACCATCCTGGCAACCGATAAGTCCATGATGTCTCCTGCTGAGCTTATTCAAACTATTCTAAAAGCCCCTGCGGATCTATTGTGGAATGGGGGGATTGGTACCTATGTAAAAGCCAGTTATGAAAGCAACGCCGATGTGGGAGATCGATCAAATGATAATGTTCGCATAAGCGCATCAGAGCTGAATACCAGTGCAGTAGGGGAAGGTGGGAATCTGGGCTTAACTCAGCTGGCAAGAATAGAGTTTTCCAAAAAAGGCGGCTTGATCAACACAGACGCTATTGATAACTCTGGGGGTGTTGACAGCTCTGATCATGAAGTAAACATCAAGATCCTCCTTAACCAGATGGTTGATGACGGCGACATTACCATAAAACAGCGCAATGTATTACTGGCCAGCATGACTGATGAAATTGCCAGACTGGTTCTCAGGCATAACTTTTTACAAAGCCAACGATTAAGCCTGAGTCTGCAGCAAAGTCTTATATTGTTTAACGACCACCGATTCCTGATCAGAAAACTCGAACAGAAAGGACGGCTCAACCGAACCCTGGACTGTCTGCCTTCAGATGCTGAACTTAAAGCCAGAGCGAAAGCTGGCGAAGGCCTTACCAGGCCAGAAATAGCCATTCTTTTATCCCATACTAAACTGGACCTGTTTGAAGCCCTTGTCACCTCCGAAGTGGCTAAAGACCCTGTCCTTTCAGCAAAACTACTGGACTATTTCCCCTCACAACTCCGAAATCAATTCTCGGATCAAATTATGGGTCACCCATTAAAAACCGAAATACTGGCGACCCATCTCAGTAATGAAATCGGGAACAGAATGGGGGCAACCTTTATAGAATATATTCAACAGGAAACCAGAAACTCAGAACTGAATTGTGTTCGAGCATTTATGACTATCAAAGAGATCTTTTCCATTCAATCTATCTGGGATCAGTTTGAGAACCTTGGGTTTGATGTAAAGGATCATATCCAGAAAGTAGAGCTATTCCGGATTCAGCAACATGTTGAAAAGGCGTGTATCTGGCTGCTGAGAAATCATAGCAACGCCATGGATATTGAGTATCTCATCAGCAACTATAAACCAGGGGTCAGCGCCGTCAGTGGACAGCTCGCAGAACTTCTGGGAGAAGAGGACTGTGAATGGCTGGGAGGCAGGGTTACCTGGTTACAGGAAGCGCAACTACCACAAGTACTGGCGGAAACCTGTGCTGGTCTTCGATATCTTTATTACGTACTTTTCATGGTCAGTGTGGCAAATGAGTACAAGCATACCGTTACTGATGTGGCTTCCATCTTTTTTGCTCTTGAGGATTGTCTTTGCCTTCCCTGGTTAAGGGAACGTATTCGTCTGCTGCCGGTTAATGATCTCTGGCAACGCAAAGCACAGTCATCGCTCAAAGATCAGTTAGACCGAACACTCAATGACAACTGTATTAATGTTCTAACCCTCTCCGAAGGTAATCCAGAAGAGCAACTTACAGTATGGTTGGAAAAAAATGCTGAGCCAATTGATCTCTGGAAAACAACCGTCAGGGAAATACAGTCGGCCAGAGAACAGAACCTTGCCATGCTATCAGTCGCTGTTCAGGAGCTGTCTCTAATAGCCCTAATCTGACACAGGCTCGGGAAAAATACCCAAAGGATTTGAAATTGCTATGTAGCTGCAAGTGAGTGAGTAAGCCAGCAAAGTAGAAACTTCAAAGGCGTATGGGTATAGAAACACCAAAAAGAAGCCTACTATTTTCTCCCAAACAAAAAAAGCGGTCATCAGGGGAGGATGACCGCTTCATTCTGTCACTATCTAACACCGACATCCGCAAAGTACACATCAAAGGCTAAGGTTTTAAAAGTTCAGGAGCTTTTCTTCAGCAAACAAACCTTCAACTAACACTCCTTAAACGCTTAATCGGCTGCCAAAGCATATTTGTTAGGCTGTACTGCATAAAAATGAGGCAAAAAAAAAGCCAGCGTCCGGGGGAGGAACACTGACTGTATAGCTTCGACTACAGGGGAGCAGCCTACAACTTAAATTTCTGTCAACACAAAACACACAGTGAGCAATAAGAAATCAGTACCAAGCTATTTCTTTTTTCCTATCCTCACATATTCAGACAAGCAAAGTTCTATAAAGTTCCCTAAAAAATAAAAAATTTTCTACCCGATGTTCAGCAGATAAAGAAAAAGCCAGAATCCTGATTGAGGATACTGGCTTTGAACGATATATGCGGGGAAACAGATACCGCTTTAAAATTGCCAACAAAAACACACAAGGAGCAACTCATTTTCGAGTCTCACTAATTGAGACAATTTTATGGCAATAAAGTTCCAATATTTAAGAAAAACTTACAAAACTCTTCTCAGACCTACTGCTGATACTTTTTCAAAACAGGGTAAAACTCAATGAGCCTCGTCCCAGTTACCACCAACACCAGCTTCAACTAACAGTGGAACGCTGAGCTCTGCAGCTCTGGCCATCTGCGATTTTATTCCGTCAATAACAACCTCAACGTTTTCATCTGAAACCTCAAGAACCAGTTCATCGTGAACCTGCATAATCACACGAGCATTAAATGCTGATTCTTGCAACCACCGGTCAACTAGGATCATAGCCTTTTTTATAATATCCGCAGCGGTTCCCTGCATGGGCGCATTAATCGCTGTTCGTTCAGCTCCCTGTCGTCTCATACCGTTTCGAGCATTGATTTCTGGAAGATATAAACGACGACCAAAAATGGTCTCTACATACCCATTTTCCCGTGCGAAGGCTTTTGTCTCTTCCATATATCTCAGGACACCGGGATAACGCTCAAAGTAGAGATCAATGTATTCCTGTGCAGACTTTCTGGAGACACCCAGCTGCTTGGCTAACCCAAAGGAGGACATTCCATAAATCAATCCAAAATTGATAGCCTTGGCACTGCGTCGCTGATCACTGGTTACGTCTTCCAATGTAACGCCGAACACTTCGGAAGCAGTTGCTTTATGAATATCAAGGCCATTGGCAAAAGCATCCAGCAGCCCCTTATCTTTTGATAAGTGCGCCATGATTCTGAGTTCAATCTGGGAATAATCTGCAGCAACCAGTTTGTAACCTCTGGGGGCGATAAAGGCCTGGCGCACCCGTCGACCTTCAGGGGTTCGAATAGGAATATTCTGAAGGTTCGGGTCGGAAGAAGAGAGCCGCCCCGTTGCAGTCACTGCCTGATGGTAAGAGGTATGTATTCGCCCGGTAGCAGTATTGATCATTTGTGGAAGCTTGTCCGTGTAAGTGGATTTCAGCTTGCTTAAGCCACGGTGCTCAAGAATTAGTTTGGGAAGCGGGTAATCCAGAGCCAGTTCCTGCAAAACTTCTTCTGCAGTTGAAGGCTGTCCCTTTGGTGTCTTCTTTATTACAGGAAGCTGTAGCTTGTTAAAGAATAACTCCTGTAACTGCTTTGGGGACGATAAATTAAATGCTTCCCCCGCCTCATCATGTGCAGCTTTCTCTAACTCCTTTAGTCGCAGCCCAATCTCAAGACTCTGTTGGTTCAATAAAGCAGAATCCACCAAGGCGCCATGGCGTTCAATTCGTGAGAGAATATCCACCAGCGGCATTTCTATATCCTTGAACACTTGTTCCAAAGAAGCCTCAGGTTTAAGCAGTGCCCAGATAGCACGATGAAGACGCAACGTAATGTCAGCATCTTCTGCAGCATAGGGACCCGCTTTTTCCAGCTCAATCTGGTTAAAGGTCAGCTGCTTCACTCCTTTGCCAGCAATATCCTCATACTTGACGGTTTTGTACCCCAGGTAGTGCTCTGCCAGGGCGTCCATATTGTGCCGGGTAGCCACCGAGTTCAAAACATAAGACTCAAGCATTGTGTCAAAAACGGCCCCATTCATATGAATGTCATAACGGGCCAATACACTTTCATCGTATTTAAAATTCTGTCCAACCTTGTGCTTATCAGAGTCTTCCAACAAAGGTTTCAGTTTTTCCAGCACCCAGTTCCGATCCAGCTGTACAGGAGCGCCAAGATAATCATGAGCAACGGGCACATAAGCAGCTTTACCGGGCTCAATGGCAAAAGAAACACCCACCAGCTCTGCTTCCATATAATTCAGGCTGGTAGTTTCCGTATCAAAGGCAAATAACTCTGCAGACTCCAGCTGCTTTATCCAGTTAAGAAACTCCGCTTCATCGGTGACGATTGAATACTCACCGGCAGGTTCCACTGATTTTTCTTTTATCTCTTCATTAACAGCAGACCCAGAACCTTCTTTCTCCAGTTCCGAGATCAATGTTCTGAACTCATACTCTTTAAACAGTGCTAACAGTCGCTCTTTATTAACAGGCTGCATTTCCAGATTATCAATGGAAACCGGCAACTCTACATCAGTCTTGATGGTTGCCAGCTCTCGGGATAGTAGAACGATATCCTTATACTCAGTAAACTTCTCAGCAAAGTTCTTGCTACCCCTGAACCCAAGTGCTGACACTTCATCCAGTCGTTCAGCAATGTCATCAATACTACCAAGACCATTAAGCAAAGCCAGCGCTGTTTTCTGCCCAACGCCCGGCATACCGGGGATGTTATCGCTGCTGTCACCCATCAGGGCCAGGTAGTCAATAATCAAATGGGCAGGAACCCCAAATTTGTTCTCTACACCACTGACATCGGTAAAGACATCATTCATGGTATCGATCATCGATACATGCTCGGTAACCAGCTGGGCAATATCTTTATCGCCTGTAGAAATGATGGTCTCGATTTTTTTCTCGGTAGCCTGCCTGGCCAGAGTTCCGATGACATCATCTGCCTCAACACCTTCAATCATCAGCAGCGGCAACCCAAGAGCCGTGACGATCTGATGAATTGGTTCTATCTGCGAGCGAAGATCGTCAGGCATAGGCTTTCGGGTTGCCTTGTATTCACTGTACATTTCATGACGAAAATTTTTCCCTTTAGCATCAAAAATAACAGTGACATGACTGCCCTGATACTGCCGCATAAGACTGCGCAGCATATTCGTCATGACCCGAATTGCACCCGTTGGACGACCATCAGCAGTTCGCAGATTGGCGCGCTCAGAGGCATGAAAAGCGCGATAGAGGTAAGATGAGCCATCAACGAGTATGAGTGGAGGTGTACTGGCTTGTTCTGACATGGATTACGGACTCACTTACGATTCTGGGTAACTGGGTATAGAATGCTTCAGGCAGTTTAATGGTTTCCACCGCAATTATCATGAGGCTCCTGATGAAACCCTCCATAAAAAGAGCGCAGTTGGGTCTGACTTTCTTACCCTTGTTTCTTTTTGGCTGTGCAACTCACAGTCCGGAAGGCCCGGAGCAATCGACAGCAAGAACGGACTCACACAACAGCCAGAAGGCTGTCGTTTTCGCAGATGAAGCCATTCGGAAAATTCCAAAGCACCTGCGTCCCGAAGAACTGGAAAACAGGGATGATACATCAGTGGTGATTCGTACCGGTGACTCAAGAACGTACAAAGAGTACCGGGTTGGTGGTCAGCTTTATGCCATTCAGGTTATTCCTAAAACAGGTAAACCCTACTACCTTATCGCCTCAGATAATGAAGGGAACCCCATTGACCCAACAAAACAAACCCTGTTAGTGCCTTCATGGACCATTTTTGAGTGGCACTGAATACCCTACAGAACCATAGATCTAACCATCCAATAACAGGGACTTCATGTCTGTTTATACCCATTTGACACAACAGGAAATCGAGCAACTTCTGACTCGCTATGACATTGGTGACTTGAAGTCATTCAAGGGCATCGAAAGCGGGGTTGAGAATACCAACTACTTCCTGGATATTGATAAAAAAGACCGTCTCCAGCGTTATGTATTAACACTCTTTGAGTATCTGCCTGCGGACACATTGCCATTTTTTATCAATTATACGGATGAACTTAAAGCTTCAGGCTTACCTGTGCCTAACCCAGTAAGAGATAAAAATGGCACCGCCCTTCAATCACTGAAAGGAAAGCCCGCACTTATTGTTCAATGCTTTGAAGGGCACCATCCTGACGCCAGGAATCTATCACTGGATCAGTGCCAACAAATTGGTACGATGCTGGCAAAAATTCATATGGCAGCACAGCACTCTTCCCTTTACCAGGAAAACCAGCGAGGTCTTTCCTGGCTGGATACACAACAGCGAAGACTAGTACCGTTACTGAACCAGGGTGATGCCAACTTCATGGCTGAGCAGTGGCAAAATATATCAAAGGCCCTGGAGCCTTTTGATAATCTGCCAAAAGGGCTGATTCATGGAGATCTTTTTCATAATAATGTGCTCTTTGATCAGAGAAAAATCTCGGCAGTTATCGACTTTTATCAAGCCTGCAATGACTGGCTGATATACGACCTGGCTGTTACTGTAAACGACTGGTGCCTTACTAATAAACTTGAGCTTGATAGCCAACGCACGAAAGCACTAACTGAGGCCTATGCACAGGTTCGAACATTTACTGAGGATGAAAAAAAGGCATGGCCAGTAATGTTACAGTTGGCAGCATTTAGATTTTGGGTTTCTCGGCTGATTACTTTTGTTTATCCAGAATCACAGATGGATCAAGAGCATCAGGCCAACTTGGTTCGACACTTTCTGGACCCAAATGAATTCAAGGAAATGCTAAAGTTAAGAGCAAATGATCTTACTTCAAAACTGCAATAATAAAATATTTTATACGCACAAAAAAACGCCTTCCAGCTCATAATCTGCTAGAAGGCGGACTCTATTTAGTCAAACAGGTGTAGTTATAATTTTGTATCTTGTGACGAGTCATTAACAACATCAGTAGTTTGTGGCACAGGCTGAGCTGACGCTGCCTCTTCTTCCATTATACTTTTCATTTTTGAACCGGAAAGGTCAGTTACATCATTCCCACAAGCCTGACGATTTTCTTGGACTTTTGCCTTAAGATCGTTCAATGCACAGGAGTTCCAAAGTGCATCCATCACAAAAAAACACCCTGAAATTCCCGATTTTCGATACTCATTCCGGTACTTTCCCTGGGCGACAACCTGATCGATAAGTTAAAAAACCTTCAAAATTCCGATTTATTCCCATATTTCTCTGTAAAGCCTGATTTCATACGGAGTGAGCGCATGACTCACATAATAGGCTTCGCAAGCGCCAACGCCATTAGGTGTTTTCACAGATACCGACCAGGCTTTTCCAAAGCAACACAATAATGCCATCTGGGCCTTGTATTGCGAACCCGGTTGGCCAGATAACGGATAATCCGGAATCCCTTCTCCGGAATATGCTATGTCAGTGTTTCAATAAGTTCCTCGGCCTCACAGCTCATCTGGCGGTAGGTTCTGGTTTTATGATCCAGGTAATTGAATACGTCGGTCTTTCCATCGTAATGGTGGAGTCTGGACATGGATAGGTGGGAGGCTATAGGTATACTTATCTGGAGTAGTTCAGACTTAATCTGACATTTCTTTTCAAAAAAAGAAAAGGGTTACCGATTTAG
>OODV01000611.1 GCA_900299555.1 uncultured Endozoicomonas sp. | reverse complement strand
AGTTTTTCTGTACGGATGACTGGGCATCCTATGCGAAGCAGTTACCAGAGAAAAAACATATTATTGGTAAGCATTTTACTCAGCGTATAGAGAGGCAAAACCTGAATTTCAGGACACGTCTGAAGAGGTTGGCTCGACGATCTATTTGCTTTTCAAGATCAGAAGAAGTTCACGATAAAGTAATCGGAGAGTTTATCTACCGAGAGCACTATCAACTTCTCTGAACCTTCACCCTCTATTAAATGATTGTGAATTAGTCTAATCAATGTCTGATAGACCATTCGTAATTTGACTTTGTTGATTTTCAGATTCCATTCCACTTACCGTCCTTGAGTATAATTCCTTCATCAAGATAGCAGAGACGGCAATTCCTGAAATAGCAAGTGGGTTTTTTAGTATATTTTTAATAGGTTGTGGTACGTAACTTACTGCAAGGTTAGTAAAATATCCGACAGTGCTAGACTCTCTTTTTGTCGATTGATGTTCAGACTCCAAGCCAATTTTTTTATCCAACAGTCCTTGTTCTTGTTTGTCCAGTAATTTGAATTTATCAGGTGAGCAAAAAGCCTGAGCTACAAAGTGTGGCAAATAGGTTTTAATTTGGGACAACATATTATTTATCCTTGACTATATTCCAACGAGTAAGCCGCCGGTATTAAAGAAGCTGAAATGCAGAAAAGCAACCGATATTTATTGAACTAATTAACGAACTTTCTCCTAAATAAGTAAAACTTAGAAGAAAGGCATTAAGACTTTTAACTAGGTATAAGTTTTAATACATCTTCCCTTAACTTTCTTATTTCTAAATTATAGTTATTGAAATAATTACCATCAGCCCTGCTCTCATAAAAATCAGAGCTTGATAGTAATTTCTTCAAAGTGTCTTTTGCTAGATCACCACTATTAATTAATGCTCTAAGTTTTACTAGTAAATCAGGATAGTATTGCGAATTGCTAACCATTATTGCCAGACTGCCATAGTCTCCATTTCTTGCATAATCTGTTAAGCAATCCCAATAGCTATAACTGCTAGCATCAGTATATTCTGTATTACATGATTGTGAATTAGTCCAATCAATGTCTGATAGATCATTCGTAATTTGACTTTGTTGATTTTCAGATTCTATTCCACTTACCGTCCTTGAGTATAATTCCTTCATCAAGATAGCAGAGATAACAAGTCCTGAAATAGCAAGTGGGTTTTTCAGGATATTTTTAATAGGTTGTGGTACGTAACTTACTGCAAGATTATTAAAATATCCGATAGTGCTAGACTCTCTTTTTGTCGATTGATGTTCAGACTCCAAGCCAATTTTTTTATCCAACAGTCCTTGTTCTTGTTTGTCCAGTAATTTGAATTTATTAGGTGAGCAAAAAGCCTGAGCTACAAAGTGTGGCAAATAGGGTTTAAATGGGGTCAGCATATTATTTATCCTTGATTATATTTCAATGAGTAAGCCAGTATTAAAGAAGCTGAAATGCAGAAAAGTAACCGATATTTATTGAACTAATTAATAACCTTTCTCCTAAATAAGTAAAACTTAGGAGGAAGGTGTTAGATTTTTAACTAGATATAAGTTTTAATATCTCTTCCCTTAACTTTCTTACTTCTAAATTATAGTTATTGAAAAAATTACTATCCGGCCATACTTCAGAAAAATAAGGGTTTGATAGTAATTTCTTTAATGTGGCTCTTTTGAAAAGTGAGTGGGTAACGCTGTATTCTTAATCCAATACTCTGCATGACATCACAGGCCTGAAGACACTCATGGAAGAATTGTTTCAGAATGCCCTTGGAATCAGTTATCCCTGGTACATTGAGTCAATTGAGTTCAATACTGAACAATCCAGATTGGATATTTTTCTTAACTTTCAGCGAGGGGCAACCTTCAAAGATAACAGTGAGGATGATCCTTCTGGCAAGGAGTACCCAGCATACGATACCTTTCAGAAAGAATGGCGGCATATGAACTTCTTTCAACATGAATGTTATCTTCATGCACGCGTACCAAGGATCGAGCGGGATGATGGGAAGTTCCGCCTGATCCCTCCTCCCTGGAGTGGCAAACTCAAAGGGCTCACAC
>OODV01000285.1 GCA_900299555.1 uncultured Endozoicomonas sp. | reverse complement strand
TGATCTGCTCATGAGTACCAGGCAGATTGCCGTTATAGCGATACTCAAGTTGGAAACTCTTATTACAGTCCTTGCATCTATACCGCTGGTGACCCGTCTCAGCTTTCCCGTTCTTAACAACATTGAACGTTTGTTGACAATGGATACAGGCAACTTGAACTACAGCCATAGATGACTCAAAAAGACAGGAGTGTATCAGATCAACAGCTCTGACACATCACCAGATAAAGAGCTTGCCGGTGTGCTGGGGGGGATTAACCGGGGAAGTTATTTCAATGCTTGTGATAATGAAAGTGCTGATGAATATGAGATTGGCTCTGCTGAAAGAAAGCGTTGCCTTGCAAGTGCGAGAAATAAATTCGAATTACCATTGCTGTGGGATGGCAATAAAGGCTCAGATGGTCAATCAGAGGATAAAAGAAAAACAAGAGAATTGAGTTACTTGTCGCCGACCAATAGTGATTCAGGCTATTCAGAAGCTTTTGCAAAGTCTCCACTGAACGATAAAAATCAGCCAGTTGAATGTTCTGATATTAAGTCAGGAGCATCAGTAGTTGATCCAGAGCCGTTCAAAAGAATTTTACTTGATCATTACTTGTTGAACAGTATTGGGTTTTACAACCGCTCGGCTATGAGTGATTTTGCAAGGATGGCCATATTAGATAAGTATGGTGGAGTTTATATTGACTCTGACACTTTAGGCCGTTCTATAAAAGATAAGTCGCTCAGGGTAAATAAGGATCAGTTTTATACGCTTTCAACCAAAGAGGGCGTTGTTCTCGCAAACGGCTGGGAAACCGGGTTTTGTGGGGATTTACTGGCTGCTTGCCCTGGAGCCTGGCAGATTCGGCATATGCTTTTTGATCAATTTTACTGGGCTAATTATCTGGATCAGATTCCTTATGTTCTGTGGTTGCGTGATGAGGAAAAAATATGGCGTCTGAGGACTGTTGAGGTTTCTACGGAAGGATTAAAAGTTAATCCATATGACACAATTACAGCTCCTTGCGTGCCTGAGGGTATGGCGGATAAAAGGCTTTTAACACTGAGAGATGCTTCACGCTTTAGAGGTTATTTCTGTAAAAGTATTCATGGATCTTCGCCAGCCTTGCAGAAAGGTGCTGGGCTTGACTGTAAGGCTTTCCCTGTTAACGAGCAGAAAGATAGCCTGCGGTATTTGTTAACTATACATAGCCCCGGGCCGATGACTGTTGGGCGAATGGTGGACTCTTATTACCCGGGTGAAGGTCATAGGCTTGCCTTTGACAAAGTGACAAAATCAAGGGCATATAAGCTAAAGGACTTAACAAATAGAGCGGTATTAAGTGTTACTGAGTGGGGTGAGTTAGCCAGGGTCGCAACTGTATCGTGGGACCAACCGGAAGCCAAGTCTGTAAAAAGTTTCGAAGATGGTGAGGCTATACAGCTGTTTTTATCCTGGCATGATGCTTTCCCGACTGGTCTGCTTTAATTGCGACTTTAGCAAGAATGGCAAAAAATAAACCCGGATGTGAGAACTCTCTGTTAAAGTTTGGGGTGAAATTGTCCAGGGCAGAACAGGAAGAAAAATGAAGCTTGCAATTATCAGTGGCAGTCATCGTCTCGAGTCGCAAAGTGACCGGATCAGTCGGGCGTTGGCAGATCGAGTGAATGAGCTTTCGCTGTTTGATTCAGTAGAGATACTTTCTCTCTCTGGGAACCCTCTGCCTCTATGGGATGAGTCCATTTGGTCCGGTGATGAGGAGTGGAAGGCCCGGCTGGCACCCTGGAGGCAGAAGTTGAAAGAGGTGGATGCATTGATTGTGGTGGCGCCAGAGTGGAACGGTATGGTGCCTGCAGGGTTGAAGAATTTCTTTCTTCTGTTTGGTACTGCTGAGCTGGGCCATAAGCCTGCATTGATTACTGCTATTTCTGCCGGGCAGGGTGGTGCATACCCGGTCGTTGAGCTCAGAACCAGCAGCTATAAAAACAGCAGGATCTGCTTTTTACCAGATCACCTTATTGTTCGTCATGTGGGTCAGGTGTTTACTGGTGAAGACCCCGAGGGGGATAAGCACTTGCAGGAAAGAGTAGACTATTGTCTCAAATTGCTTAAGGAATACTCAACAGGGTTAAAGCTGGTTAGAGAGAGTGGTGTGATTGATCACAAAGCCTTTCGAAATGGCATGTAATCAAAATTGGTTTGTCGCAAACAAAAGAAACTCCAGCAAATGCTGGAGTTTTTTTTATGGGTTAGCTTCTTAGATAAACAAGCTGAAGATCACGGCAACCACGGCACCGGTGGTACCAATGATGGTTTCCATCACAGTCCAGGTTTGCAGGGTTTGCTTTTCGTTCAACCCCAGGTAGCGGTTGGCCAGCCAGAAGCCAGAGTCGTTAACGTGAGACAGAACAATCGCACCACCACCGATGGCAACGGTGACTGCTGCCAGTTGTGCACCAGACAGTGCCAGAGGCTCCAGCATTGGCAGGATCAGGCCGCAGGCAGTCAACATGGCTACCGTTGCAGAACCCTGAATAACACGAACGGCAGCGGCCAGGATGAAGGCCAGGATTACAATCGGCAGGCCTGTGCCAGCCAGCATGTTACCAAGCGCCTGACCAACACCAGAATCCACCAGTACCTGCTTGAAGACGCCACCGGCACCGGTTACCAGGATGATAACGCCCGCTGGCTGCAGAGCGGATCCACAGATGTTCATCACTTCATCTTTGGTATAGCCGCGCTTGATGCCCAGCAGGTAGCAGGCAGCAAGACAGGCAACCATGATGGCAGTGAATGGGTGGCCAATAAAGGTCAGCCAGCCGTGAACGGTAGAGCCAGCTTCAACAAAACGGGAGCCAATGGTCTGCAGGCCGATCATAAGCAGAGGCAGAATGATCAGGGCGAATGCCAGACCAAAAGATGGCAGGGTGCCGTTGCGGTCTTTGAATTCTTCCCTGGCAGCAGCGTGTGCAGGCAGTGGTACATCAACGATTTTGCTGATGAAAGAGCCAAACATAGGGCCGGCAAGAATCATGGCTGGAATAGAAGCAGACAGACCAATCAGAATCATCCATCCGAAGTCGGCGCCCAGCTGAGAAGCAACCAGAATCGGGCCGGGTGCAGGGATCAGGAATGCCTGACAGGTGGCGATACCGGCAAGCAGGGCGATACCCATTTTAACGACGCTTTCCTTGCTCTTTCTGACGATGGCAAAAACGACACCGATCAACAGTACAACAGCTACGTCAAAGAACAGTGGCAGTGCGCAGATAAAGCCCGTGAAGGTAATTGCCCAGTTGGCTTTCTCATTACCGAAACGTCCCAGCAGAGTCTGGGCGATACGATCGAGAGCGCCGGTGGTTTCCATGACCTTTCCGAACATGGCGCCAAGAGCAACCACAACAGCAACGAAGCCCAGGGTTCCACCCATGCCTTTCTGGATGGTGGCGGCGATGTCAGCCGGATTCATGCCGGTAGCGATACCTGCAATCATGGACACCAGAATCAGTGCTACTACAGCGTGCAGTCTGGCTTTCATTACCAGAAACAGAAGCAGCAGGATGGAGCCAGCTGCGGTATATATCAGAGAAATGTCCGACATGATTGATTCGTCTCAAAAAATTTAAAAACTTTTCATGATTCAATGTTACCGGTAACATGTTACCCGTAACATGCTGTTTGAAGAAGTTTATTCTCTGTATTTTTTCGATAACTATTGATCGAGATCAAAAAAGTGAGTGGCAAAACATTTGTAGTAATGGGTGTGTCCGGTTCTGGCAAGTCTACGGTAGGTGAGTCACTCAGCCAGGCAATCGGTGCCAAGTTTATTGATGGTGATGATCTCCATCCCAGAGCTAATATTGAGAAGATGGCTGGTGGAAATCCACTGAACGACGATGATCGTCAGCCATGGCTGGAAAGAATTCGTGACGTCTGCTTCAGTGTGCAGGCAAAAAATGAAACGGGTGTTGTTGTTTGTTCTGCTCTGAAAAAGCAGTACCGCGACATCATTCGTGAAGGCAATGATCAGGTTTATTTTATCTTTCTGGATGGCAGTTATGACCTGATCCTTGAGAGAATGAAGGCTCGCCAGGGTCACTTTATGAAGGAGGCCATGCTGCAGAGCCAGTTTAATACCCTTGAAGTCCCTGGCGCTGATGAAATGGGTGTCGCCCGTGTTGATATCTCCAGCGATATTGATCAGGTGGTGGTCATGGCCGTTGAAGCTTCTGCCAGTTTTACCAGAGAGGTTGCGGCATGAATCCTATCGTGCTTGAAGTGACGCAGAGGATTGCCGAGCGCAGTGCGTCACTTCGTCAAAACTATCTTGACCGCATGGAGCATCAGGCCAGTATCGGCAAAATCCGCAAGTCCCTCAGCTGTGGCAATCTTGCCCACGCAGTGGCGGCCTGTGGTACCCAGCAGAAAGACAACATTCTTAACTTTACCCGTGCCAATGTGGCGATTATCTCAGCATACAATGACATGTTGAGTGCGCACCAGCCATATCAGGATTACCCGTTTACGATTAAGGAAACGCTGGCTCAGCAGGGGCACAGTGCCCAGGTAGCCGGTTGCGTGCCTGCCATGTGTGATGGAGTGACCCAGGGGCAGGCTGGTATGGATATGTCCCTGTACTCCCGGGATGTCATTGCCCAGAGCGTTGCCATCAGTCTCAGCCATAACACCTTTGACGCAACCCTGTTGCTGGGTGTGTGTGATAAGATTGCTCCGGGACAGCTTATTGGTGCGCTGTCGTTTGGTCATCTGCCAACGGCTTTTGTTCCTTCCGGCCCAATGCCGACGGGTATTACCAACGATGAAAAGGTAAAGGTTCGTCAGCAGTATGTTGCCGGTGAAGTGGGTAAAGATGCGCTGCTCACCATGGAATGCAATGCTTACCATGCACCCGGTACCTGTACCTTCTATGGCACGGCCAATACCAATCAGCTGGTATTTGAAGCCATGGGGGTTATGTTGCCGGGCTCCGCATTTATTCCTCCGGGTACTGAGTTACGTGATGCATTGACTCAGAAAATTGCAGGGGATATCGCCAGCAAAATTCATGGAGCCCCTGCCTATCGTCCGCTCTTTAAGGTGCTGGATGAGAAAAGTCTGGTCAATGGCCTGGTGGCTCTGCTGGCTTCTGGTGGCAGTACCAATCATTCTATCCATATGATTGCTGTGGCCCGTGCGGCTGGCTTTATCCTGACCTGGGATGATTTTGATGCGCTGTCACAGGTGGTTCCGCTGTTGACCCGTGTTTATCCAAATGGTCCGGCTGATATCAACCAGTTTCATGATGCCGGTGGTGTGCCTGTTCTGTTGGCAGTTCTGGCGGAGCGTGGCCTGCTGCATATGGATGCTGTGCCCTGTTATGGAACCATGGCCGACTATCTGAAAATGCCGGAGCTGGACAATGGCCAGCTGGTCTGGAAATCCATGTCCGGAACACGCAACCCTGATGTGATTGCTGACTCCGAGCAGGTCTTTGCGGTAACTGGCGGGCTGAAAGTGCTCTCTGGAAACCTTGGACGTGCGGTTATCAAGGTGAGTGCGGTAGCGGAAGAACATTATTCGACGACTGCGCCTGCTTTGGTCTTTGATTCCCAGTATGACGTGGAAGCAGCTTATAAGGCTGGCAAGCTGAATCAGGATGCAGTGATTGTTGTTCGTTTCAATGGTCCTGCAGCCAATGGTATGCCAGAGCTTCATATGCTGATGCCAATTCTGGGTAACCTGCAGAAGGCAGGCTATAAGATTGCTCTGTTGACTGACGGACGTCTATCAGGTGCATCCGGAAAGGTGCCTGCTGCTATTCACGTTACTCCGGAAGCGCAAATGGGTGGGCCTCTGGCTTATTTGCAGGATGGTGACCAGGTGACGGTGAATGCAGTCACTGGTGAGATTGCTGTGCATACCGACCTTTCTGCCCGTGAAGCGCATTGTCCGGATCTGTCAGATCTGCACCATGGATATGGTCGTGAATTATTCAATGGTTGTCGCCAGTCTGTTTCCAGTGCGGAAGAAGGTGCATCCATCCTGTTTTTTCGAGGTGTGAAATGAGTCAGTGGGCGATACATCCAGCAGCCGTTTTTGCTGCGTCTCCGGTTGTGCCGGTGATGGTGATTGATCGTGTAGAAGATGCGGTACCCATGGCTCGTGCATTGAGTAAGGGTGGTATCAAGGTGTTTGAAATCACTCTGCGCACTGATGCGGCGTTAGAAGCCATTCGTCAGATTGCAGAAGCGATGCCTGATGCCATGGTGGGAGCGGGAACGGTAATTAACGCATCCCAGTACGATGCAGCGGTAAAGGCGGGTGCAAAATTTGTCATTTCGCCCGGAATGACGCCAGAACTTCTGGCGCATGCCAGTCAGTGTTCAGCACCATTGATTCCTGGCTGCGCAACGCCTTCTGAAGTGATGCAGGCGCTTTCTCATGGTTATGATCACCTGAAGTTTTTCCCTGCAGAAATCAACGGCGGTGTTAAGGCGCTCAAAGCGATTTCTGCACCATTGCCTCAGGTGCGTTTCTGTCCAACCGGTGGTATTGGTCCTGACAATATTAAGGACTATCTGGCGCTGAGTTGCGTAGCAACGATTGGGGGTTCCTGGATGCTGCCTGCGGATCTGGTTGCATCCCGCAATTGGGCAGAGATCTCTCGTCTGGCTGCTGAAGCGGTTGCCATGGCTTCCTGATTTCTGGACTTTAAAGGCGCTGGCGGCACTGGGGTTATTTTTTCTCAGTGTGCCAGCGTCTTTTTTTGTATTTGGGGTATTCTGGAAGTGAGGTTTTCTCTTGCAAAAGATTAAATGCTTTCGCCTTCAAACAACGTAAAGCCAAGATCTACAACAGGTTGTTCTGGTGAATTACCTGACAGCTTGTCCAGCAGCATTGTTGCAGCAAGGCTGCCAATCTCCCACCTTGGGGTGTCGATACTGGCCAGCTTTGGGGTGATGGAGCGTCCTATATCCAGTGCATTAAATCCGGCAACGGCCATCTGCTCAGGTATTGAAATCCCTCTTCTCTGACATTCCATAATGGCACCAATGGCCAGGTCATCATTGCAGCAGAATACGCCATCAAGTTCAGGGTGGTTATCCAGAGCTTCGGCCATTAACTCTGCCCCCAGAGTGAATGATGAATTGGCCGAGGTGGAGAGGATGATGGGATCACAGCCAACACTCTCCATCATGTTGTGATAGCCCTGCAGGCGTTGCCTGACCCGGATGTCCATTCGGGCGGCAATAAACGCGATCTTTTTCTTGCCGTTCTCCAGCATGCGCCTGATCATGGCCTCGCTGGCGGCTCTGTGATTCAGACCGACAGCAAGATCAATGGGGGGAAGGCAGGAATCCATCACTTCGACCACTGGGATACCGGCGCTTTCGATCATGCGCAGTGACTTTTCTGTGTGCTCGCACTCAGAAAGAATTAACCCATCAACCTGATAGGAGAGCATGGATTCTATACGCTTTTCTTCAACGTCTTTATCATAGCCATAATGAGCGATCATGGTCTGATAACCTGATGGCTCGGTAACACTTTCTATTCCTTGGACAACAGCCGCGAAGACCTGATTGGAGATAGAGGGGATCAGAATACCAATGGCTTTGCTGGTGGAGTTAGAGAGGATGTCTGGAACGCGGCTGGCAACGTAGCCTACTTCGTCAATGACTGCCTGAATTTTCTCGCCGGTGGCTTTTGAAACCTGTGTTGGGTCCTTGAGGTAACGGCTGACCGTCATTTTGGTAACACCGACCCGGTCGGCGATGTCCTGAAGCGCGAGGCGCTTGTTTTTCGGTTTCATTAATGGTTCGTTCCAACAATCATCTGGCTCAGATTTATTTTCCGTAACAAGAGGTATTCAGAATACATCTAGTGGATTCTATCCTTACATTAGAGACGCTTAAAGATTTTATTTCATTCGCGTTGAGTGGATTATTTCATTATGTATGGATCCTGGGGGAAAGTTACCACAAATAGGGTGTAAGAGTATTTATTGATTTTCTAGCCACTTTCAGCCTATTAATAAGTTCTTGGGGCAGTAAAAATGGTAATTTTTGTAAATATATAGAGTATCTTTTTCTCTGGTTTTTTATTGTTAGGGTCTTTATATTTATGAAGTTGGTGCCATTTATGTCATTTTCTGCTTAATAAAGTAGGAAAGAAGAAATTAATAATTTAAGGGATATGCTGGTAAATGATTTCCATTATTGGTACTAGGCGTCTTCTTTTTATAGCTTGGATCGAAACGTGTCTTAGCTTGATAACAGAAAGCGGCTTTCCCATTAATTTCTGGCCTATTACTAATCGATGCAATCATTCTGTATATATGTCCTAATGTGCTCCCAGCTCGACAACGAAGGGTACGTTGCATGTGTTGTTGTAGTTCTATATCGTTGTTAAAGTTCTTAATATCTTCGAGCCATGAGACTATTTCGTCAAAGATAGCAGGCAGGGGTCTTCCTTTGGTAATAATACCATGTGGTTTGATTGTGTATTCTATACAAACCATCATTAGCTCTCTAGCAAGGTTGGCTGCTCGAATTTGCTCCTCTCTTGATGCTGTGAATCCCCCTGCTTGAGGGTCATCCAGACTGTGTAACAGTGTCCATACCAGTTCTTCTAGAAGACGGTCAAAATGTAATACAAAGCCTAAGTCTTCATTGATCAGAAATTGGTAAGATCTTATCTCTTGAGTAAGGTTATTTAGGGTTCTGCACCGATGAATATACCAAACTAATTTATTAATTCTTGGATTTCGGCTGGATGGTTTCATTGCCTCAAATATTGAGAAAGTTTTGTTTTTCCAGCCAACAACTGTAAATTGAATTTGCTCAATAGCTGGTTGTGGTGCTTGGTGTGTTCTTTGGTACTTCTGAATGATTTCTTCGACTATGTTAATGACTGAGGATAAGGTTGAAAATGAATCATTCTCATTGGCTAACGATTCTGGGGAGTGAGGTGGTGGCTGTGTTAAAACTTCTGTGTGAGAGGATTTCTCTGAATGGCTGGATTCATGTATAGGTTCTTTTTTGGGTGAACTCGGTTGATGCCTTACTTCATCGTTTGTTTCAATGAAAAAGCCGAGAGATGAAACTTTTGCCATGCACTGTTGCCACAGGTAAAGGTCAAGCTCTGAAATACTCTTTTCAGCATCGATTAAGGCATTATAAATGCGTTTGGTGAGAACTTTGTCTGGGATTGGCCAGTTATCAAGGTAAAACAGGGCAAGCTCAAAACCCATGTGACTTTCCTGTTTTGCTGCACTAAGTAATAGCTCTTCGGCAAGTGTAAGGTCGTTGCGTTGAGTAGCGATGGTAGCTCTGAGCCATAAAAGATTAGTTTTCGTGGAGCTTTGGAGCTCATGAGGTAGATCGTCGTCTACCAAAATAGCATTGAGTGCTCTTGCTAGATCCGGGTCTGGAAGAATTTCTATAATATTTCTCAGGTAGGTTTCGTCACAAAAGTCTGAGATATCATGGAAGTTTACTATAATTTTTATCAGAGAGAGGATATCCTGAGGAATATTGGCCTCCCTGACTAGAATAGCTAAAAGGTCTACAGACTCACGAGAGGGTATGTTTGTTTCCAGCAAAGATTTTAAATGGACTCTATGAACTTCAGTCTTCTGTTTGGCGAGCTTTTCGACCGAGGCACAGTTAGACTGAGTGTAGCATGTGCATAGCTGTGCTATCAGTGGGCGTGAAGCAAGTCTGATCCGTCTTGGTGTTGAGCGTCGAGACATTATATTATCTAAGCATTTCAATAAGATCGGCATCGTTGCATATGCAATAAGATCAGGGTTGATTAAAGGGTTTTCGGCTAGTGCTTGTTGAAGTATTAATAGACTGTCTTCTAATATTGTTGCAGCGTCGGTTTTACTTCCTCTAGTGGGGGTTTCTATCTCTAAGTGAAAATTTACAAAGGCCGAAAACCATCTTCTTATATTTGTTCTGTCTAGGCTTGAGAGTCCAGTGTCTTTATTTTCTGATATTTTTTTTTGATAAATAAAAAGTTATTTTTTTTAGATCTCTACATTTTTGCAATTTACTCTTTTTGCTCAGTTCATCAAGTAAATACTTTACTGTTGTGTCTGATAATCGCTGATTAAATGGATTGTTGTGTGGGTTTACTATTGAAAGTTTGGGTAAAAAACTTTCTGGGTTATCTGCACTCTCAATTATGCCTTTCAGGCCGGTACTGGATAAGTGTAATGCTGCCTCCTTTTTAAATGCTAAAATTTTGTTTTTAAACTTGGAGTTCAATCTAAAGTAGCGGTCATTAGGTGGTAGTTGTTTTTTTAGTTCTTTTTCAAATTCCCGCTGAAAAACTTGTCCTATATTAAAACTGGATATGTTATCAAGCGGTTGTTCCGGTGTTAAGTTACCTTTTACTGCCTGCTCAATGTCTCTAGCTAAAGGAGCAAGCATCAATATTGAGGTGTTTAGATCTTTGAACTGATCGGGAGTTTGGGGGGGGCTGTTTTCAATATCTTTATTCTTAGTCTGAGAGAGTAAATCGACTTTTCGATAGGATATATCTGTTGTGTTCAAGCCCGAAGCTTTTTTTTCTTGATGGCTGTTAGAGGTTGATGAGGTTGAATGACTCGGCTCATTTTTAGAGGTTACATGCCTTCCTGAACCGGTTACGGCAGATACTTTGTGATGACTTGATTCATGTATATGATAGATTTTTAGTGTGGGCGCCGCTAGCTCACAATGTCCTTTTTTGGGGGAGGGTGCACTATCCATTGTGTTCAGTCTCCTAAATTCATTTTTGCTGTTATTGGTGTACTAATGTCTCTATCAAAAAAACGGTGAAGGTTCAGAAGAGTTGATGGCTATTAATTAAACTGAAATCTGCTACTATGCCGGTCTTTTGTTCTGTACTGCCATGGCTTTTATTGAAGTTGTCTGTATTCACTGTCGTAAACCTGATGATATTGTCAGAAATGGAAAGGCCAGATCAGGGCTCCAAAGGTTCCTGTGCCGAAGTTGCAACAAGACCTTTCAGCTGGATTATCTCTACAACGCTAACCAAC
>OODV01000411.1 GCA_900299555.1 uncultured Endozoicomonas sp. | reverse complement strand
GGTAACGCCAGAGTCCGGGTTCGCCATGATCTTTCAGCGCTTTGAGGATCGAGGCGTTATCTTTCTGGGACAACAGCGACTGGTAATCCACCTCACGTCCGGCCACCAGGTCATCAATGGTCTGCCGGATCAGCATGGCCTGCACGGTCTTCCTTGCCCAAGGTGTATCAGCCAGTTTCTTCAGTCTTGCGATAACTTCCGGTTTATCAGCTCTGTTATCAAGGTATCGTTTGATGGCTGCCCGTTCTGCACCGCCCAGACTCTTGATCCCAGGCACCGAGTAGTGAGGCGCATTGCGGGAATTATACCGTCCCCCCTTTTCCTCAATCCCGGCAAAATCATCGTCCGTCCATTTGTCGCTATCGAGTGTTCCATCATCAACGGCATCGAGCAAGTCATCTACTTCATCTCTTTTGGCTTCTCTATCGATCGTTCTTTCGGTGCTTCCGGCATCGTCAGTTGGTCTTCCGGCCCGTTCTTCCGGTTTACTGCTTCGGTTGCTTCCTTCAGCAGTTTGAACAGGTTTGGCTTTTTTGGTCTCCCAGTCGCGCTCCTGGCGCTTGGTGGGATTTCCCCCTTCCCTGGGGGTCGTCTTCGGGTCGATGATCGGTGTGGATTTATCGCCATAGTTTTTCTCCAGTTCGCTATTGGTCTGGTTAATCAAGTCATCCAGTGTCGCCTCTGCTGTGCCGAACATATCTCCATCGGCTTGTGATTGCTTTTGCAGGTATTGCTCAATCTGACTCGCCAGCTCGCTCAGTGCCTGGCCTACCTGCTTGGATTTGTGCAAGTTGGCATCGAGCCATCTGGCGAACAATTCGGTTTTCGGACTGTAACTATCCAGCAGGGAATGCTGATCCAGGATCTCATCCACCGATTGGTTTCTGTTGCGACTGTCCTGCAAAATGCGACTGGCTTCCACCAGTGACTCGATAACTCCATAACCTCCGAGTTCCGGGTCTATCCCTTTCGCCCTGGCAAAGTGGGGCGCCGCCATGGCCAGTGACTTGATCAGATTCTTCAGGTCTGGTTTGTCGTCCTCAGCAAACAGGCTGTTCAGTCGTTCATCGTCGTAGGCTTTCATAAACAGTGCTGACTCTACGCGGTCACGCATCTGTTTATTCCAGTCACCCTGACGGGTTTGCAGTTCTCCGGCCTCACTGCCCAGTCTGTCGGCGAACCGGGCAAGGAATACGTCATTGCTTCGATGCAGCAGGTCGCCAGTATCATCAGTATCAAAGTGGGAGAGGTCTTCTTGGGTAATGCGGGAGGCGTCCAGCTTGGCTTTTTCTGCTGGGGACATTGAAGCGGTATCACGGGCATTGGCTTCTTTGGTGAAAGCAATGCGCTGGTCGGTGTCCATTTCTCCCTGGCGCTGGCGCACCAGTACTGGCTGTTTGAAGTTATCCACAGAATCGGGCTTCAGGCCAAAGGATTCGGCGTTTTGCTTCAGGTGCTTTCGGTAGGCTTGCGCCCGCTCCGGATGATTGCGATAGGCTTTGCGGATTGCGGATACACGGCCATTGCCGCTTTCAACGACACGGTCACTGCCGATGATAGGTGCTCCGCTGCTGGCCAGCGGGTTGGCTCCCAGCAATTTCGGATTCAGTTTGCTGGCAATGCCCCTGATCTGGTCTTCACTGGCTTGGCGGGTTCGGTCTCTTGGTTGCAGCTCTGCGGGATATTCCGGGTTTACCTTGCCAGTGTCGTTGTGGCTGGCGATCAGGTCATCGGCTTCATAAAGGGCGTATTGGGTATCCAGCTCCCGTTCGGCTGTGGATACTTTTTCTTTACCTCGGCCCATCACTGGCTTGATGCCGGAAGGAGTGCCAGACTTTTCCTGCGCAGTCAGTCGCAGCCCTTCCTGCTGCTGCCGGTTTTCAATGGCTTCCACTTCCCGCTCAAAGCGGATACCTTCACCACTTTCCACCATGGCCTTCAGGTTGGCCAATGCTTCTTCCATGGAGGTCGGCGTAATACCACGGCCGCTTTTGCGGGCTTTCATCTCCAACCGACGCTGGTTCTCGATCAGTTTTCGAACACGACGCTTCTTGCTCTCATCCCCACGCTGCCAGTTAAAGGAACGGAACAACCGGTTCAGGCTGTTCATCCGTTCGGTGTAGCTTGCTAAATCCTGATCGGGGTTGCCGTTGTACTCCGGTGATCCAGGGTGTTGGTTAGGGGCTTTGTCAATATTGTCTTGGCGGCGCTGTTGGCTGTCCTGCTGCACAGCCTGTGGATCTGTTCCTACTGACCCATAGCGATTAGCAGTAAAGTCAGTGGGTGAATAACCCAGAGTCTTGGGTTGCTGTTGTGGTACCGGCTGCTGTGTTTGCTCGGGACGGTAAGGGGCATTTGTCTGCTGTTGAAAGCCAGGGCCAGTGAAAGTGGTTTCACCTCTTTGTGTGGGGCTGTTGGGTTCAACATAAATAGCGTTATCGGTTTCTAATAGTGACGGCTGTTGCGGGGAACGAGCCTTCTGTCGTTTATAGGCCGGTTGGTTATACTGCCTAAAATCGCCTGCACCTTGCGGGGCTTGTTGTTGCTCTTGTTGTGGCTCAACTTGTGGCTCAACTTCAACCTGTGGTTGTTCAGTTTGCCGGGATTTTTCTCCGAGCTCATGAAGCTGACTCTCCAACCCGGCAATGGCCAGGGAGTTCTGCCGCAGTTGCTCGGCCAGCATGGTCTGGTCAGCATGGGGTTCCTGCATCTGGTCTTGCAGGGTCTGATGCTGGCTCATCAAATCATTCAGTTTGTTCTGAAGGATGCTGACGGCTTCCGGATTACGGGTACGACCAAAACCACCGACAACACCGCCGACCGGACCACCGACAGCAAGACCGGTCAGTGCCTGATCCATGGCCTTATCAGTCAGACCAACATCCATACCCACCTGCTGCTGGCCATAGTTCGCTGCTACCTGCTGCCCATAACCTTCACCAAACTCCTGAGCACCTTCGGTAATCAATCCTTTCAGGGCGTTGGCACCACGGCTACCGGTTGCGCCCAAGGCAAGCCCTTCCATGATCGGACCCGCAATCCCCATGGACACCCCACCCACACCGGCAGCCGGAGCAAAGGCTTCTTTAGCCGCTTCTTCTGCCAGCAATGCTTTTGCCTGTTCAAAGGGTACTCGGGTATCACCGCCACCTGCCGCTTCATAAGTCTGCTGATAGAGTTCCTGGAATCGGGGTGAGTCTTTCAGTTGATCATAACTGGCAGAGAGCACAGCGTTTTTGGCGTCCTCGGCACCGGCCCCGCCAATCATCAGGCCACCGGTTGCCCCGTAGCCAATGGCATGGCTGCCCTTGTCGATGGCGTTGGCGTAGCCCTGCACCCTGCGGGCATCGGCAAGTCCTTTCACACCAGCGGCTGCACCGGTTGCCTGAAGTCCTTTGGCCCCAAGTGCTGCCAGTCCTTTACTGGCCACACCACCAGGGATCATGGACGGTGCCAATGAGCCAAGACCGGAGGCAAACTGAAGACCGAAACCGGCGGCACTGCTGCCATCGGTCAATCCATAACCACCGTCGTTTTTGCGCTCGATACCAAACCCTTGCATCGCTTCCACACTGGAAGGCGACATATTGTCGAGCTGTTCTTCAGACTTCTCCCGCAGCCAGTCACTGGCGGCATTATGGCCATCACCACCCACCAGACGACTTGCGCCGGATACCAGGTCAGCCGCACCGGCATAGCCGCCATGCCAGAGGGCATCCCAAAGATCACCGGCATAGCTGCTGTCTGGATTGCCTCGGCGGCGGGTGTGCTGGTCAAACAGGGAACGGGCTTCCTGGTGGTAACCTTCCGGTATTTGAGGCTTGAGGTAATGCCGCCAGTACTGCTCCCGCAGCCGTTCCTTTTCCTGATCGTCACCCTGCTGAAACAGCGGGGTCGAGCTGTAATCGTGCCAGTTCATCGAATCGTCCTTGAAAAAATGCTGCCCGCCGCCCGCTTCCCGCTGCCTGTAAAAGCGGGTCAGGTGCTTGTCTTTTCAGGAAGCGGGTAGCAAACAGCGGTCTGTTATCGTCCGTAGGAAGGGTGGAAGTGTTGAAAGGTGTTGGGGTTGCGGTTCAGTGGGTTGTAACCGGGGTATCCATATCCCTGACCCTGCTTCGGTACTGCTGTATTGGGTGTCACCGGAGGAGTTGGTGCAGGTGTCAGTGCATCACCGCCGCCTAACGCCTGTTTTAATGCTGCCAGCGGGTCCTGCTGTTGTCGTTGCGGTTGAGCAAACAGGTCAAAACCTGGTGTCCGGTTCGGGGTTTCCTCTCCGGTGGTGACATAACCAGAATTGCGGGGGCCAAACTGTTTCATCAGTTGCCCGTAGTGATCCTGAATTGCCTCCGGTAGTTGGGATTTCTGGTCTTTGGGTTTCAGCCCTGCCACATCGGCCTGTGCTTGCGCTGTCGCTACTTCCTGCAGCTGCTCCATCAATTTGCCGGGATCATTAACCTTATTGCCTGGATCAAAGCTCTGCTTCTTCTGACTGGCAAAGTTATTCAGATTGGAAAGTGAACTCAGATAAAACTGCTTCACCGGGTTACCATCGTCACCCATCAGGCTGACCAGCGGATCATTATTACGATCACTGTCGTTAAACCGGACACCACTGACATTGTTCGCCTTGATGCCGGGATGCTGGTTGATAAATTGGGTAAGCCCTTCAAATCCGTCATCGCCTCTGGCCGCTTTGGCGTTATACAAATCATTGGGATCAACAGCAGAAGGTTCGGCCATGCCCCGCTGTCGTCGATACTCCTTATTCAGCATGTCATGGAGGCGGCCTGCATCCTGCACCAACGGGTCGGTGACCGTTTCCTTTTTCTCCATGGGCATCCCGTAACCACCCTGACCACCTTGCTGCGGTATTGGCTGTAGCACTGACTGGGTTTGAGACTGTTTGCCAGGCTGGCCCATTCCATACTGCCGGTTGATCAACTCATCGTGCTGGCGGTAGCGGTCATAAAAGTTCTGGGTATTACCAGCATCAATCTGTTGCTGCCGCAATGCCTGCAGCTGACGTTGGTCAATCGCATCACGCTGCCGTTGTCGCAGTTCATGGAGCCGGTCGTTTATCTGCCGCTGTTCTTCTGCATAACCGGGCATTTTGGTGCTGTGGCCAATCGAATCAAACTTGTTCTGATAAACCCTGCCA
>OODV01000229.1 GCA_900299555.1 uncultured Endozoicomonas sp. | reverse complement strand
TCAGGCTTGCCTGATGCGGCTCTGGTAAAAGCTAGCCCGCGTTTTATTCGGAGGCCAGTTTTTACCGCTCAGAGGGAGTCATTGTGTCTAAATCACAATTGCACAATCTAAGATTCATTTTTGTTTGATACGTCAGCCTGATTGTCTTTTCTTTTTTCTAACTCTTTATCAATTCTTTTTGCTGATCCAATAGGCCAATTTTGAGCTAATGAGTATGCAGCTATACCAAAGCAAAAAATAAGTGATACGGCCCAGAGCAAGGTCTGCTGTATTTCTTTAGTTGCTGACGCCCAAAAGGCAATAAAAACTAATATTGCTATAAATCCAAAAAGGAAAGCAACGACAAAATTGTAGTAATAGCTAAACCTCTCAAACTTTGTAAACTTTCTGACCTCAGCATTTCCATCATCAGAAACAACAATAAATGACATAGCTCTTCTAATATCAACCCAGCTTATAGCATTTGAGGTTATTCTATGCAGTTCAACAAGTGATTTTCTCAATTTTTGTTCAGCATATATTCCTGTCGCAACTTTGAAATAGTAAGCGTCACGTAAGTCTTTTATCACTGACAAGGAATCATCACATGCGGCATCTTTATTGGTTACATAAGTCTCAAGGTCTCTAAGCCGATTCTTCTGTTTCCTTTCGGCCAGATCAAACAAATGTGAAAAGTCTTTATTCACTATGAGCCATAAAAATAGACCTAGTACAACAAGCCACCCCAGTGGAGTAGAAAGCACATCTGAAAGAGCGCTAAGAAAATCTTGCATGCTTTGTACTGTTTCAGTGAAACTGTTTGCATCCTTACTAATAGAGCCAGATGTAGACACTTGATTCCTCCTTGTGATTTACATTGTATTAGAACTTAAATGAGTAATATTGAATATTTAGGCGTAATTAACTCGAAAGTTTAATATTGGTTATATTTGGGCAGTGCGCTGAGAAAAATTGCATTATCCATAGCTGCCATCTTTTGCTCTGCCAGACTCAACCCATAGAGGCATAACAAAGCCTGTTTATAAAAAGTACGCTACCGCCCGTCGATTTTTTGCAGTTCAAAAATAACCGCAAACAGCAGGGTTCTTAGTAGCTGGTTGTTATCGATCAGTTGTCATGTAATCACTCAAAACGGCATGATTGTACGGCAGTCTAATTAAAGACTAAAGTCGTTTATTGGATGGTATGAAATGGTTATATGAGAACCGGGAATGGAGGGTTGGAGACAGAGAGTTCAGCTGGTCACCAGCCTGAAACTGATCTGTTTTCAAGAAGGTTTTTACAGCGACACAGAGCCAGGGAAAAAAGCTTTTCCTGGCTCTGTGCTCTCTGTGGTTAACAAAAAGCAAAGCTCCTAACCACTCATGGTCATGGCCTTACGAATCCCCGCCTCATAAGCTTCATGCACCTGCCCAAACAGCTTTAGCTGTCGTTCAGCAATATCCTGGGGAATAGTGACCAGCTCACTGGCAATACGCTGGTGCATCCGCTGATGTTCCTCTTCACTGAGCAGGTTATAGAGGGCCAGCGCCTGGGAAAAGTAGTCATCATCCTGCCGATGGTTCCAATGGTCATCGGCTTCTTCCAGAGCCAGTGGTGGCTCCGCGGTTTCAGGGGATTCCTGGAACAGCCCAAAGCTGTTGGGCTCATAGGTGATGCTGTCGCCACTGTTGCTGTCCACCCTCATGGCGCCGTCACGGTGGTAATTGTGGAAGGGGCATTTGGGCGCATTCACCGGAATCTGGTGATGGTTGACCCCAAGACGGTAGCGATGGGCATCACCATAGGAGAACAGTCGACCCTGCAGCATTTTATCCGGAGAGAAACTGATGCCGGGCACCACACTGGCCGGGTTCATGGCCACCTGTTCCACCTCGTTAAAGTAGTTGTCCGGGTTGCGGTTCAGCTCAAAGTATCCCACATCCATAAGAGGGGCATCTTTATGGCGCCAGACTTTGGTTAGGTCAAAAGGGTTGTATGGCAGCTGTTTAGCCTGATCTTCGGTCAGTACCTGAATCTGCATGGTCCAGCGGGGATATTCACCCCGATCAATGGCGTTGAACAGGTCCCGTTGATTGGATTCACGGTCCATACCCACCACTTTCATGGCTTCATCGTCCATCATGTTTTCAATGCCCTGCTCGCAGCGGAAATGGAACTTCACCCAGTGTCGTTCATTGTTGCGGTTGATCAGGCTGAAGGTATGGCTGCCAAAACCGTGCATATGGCGATAAGAGTGGGGCAGGCCCCGGTCGCTGTAATCAATGGTGACCTGATGCAGGGATTCGGGGAGATGGGAGAAGAAGTCCCACTTATGGGCGTTACTGCGCATATTGTCCCGTGGATCCCGTTTCACCACATGATTCAGGTCGGGGAATTTCAATGGGTCCCGCAGATAAAAGACCGGGGTGTTATTGCCCACCAGATCCCAGTTGCCTTCTTCGGTGTAGTACTTCATGGCAAAGCCACGGATATCCCGCTCAGCGTCCGCTGCACCGCGCTCACCGGCCACCGTCGAGAAGCGGATAAACATCGGGGTTTCCTTACCGACTTCCGAGAAGATGGTGGCTTTACTGTATTTCGTGATGTCGTGGGTGACGGTAAAGGTGCCATAGGCACCAGAACCCTTGGCATGCATTCGCCGCTCCGGAATCACTTCCCGGGCAAAGTGGGCAAGCTTTTCCAGGTACCATACATCTTCCAGCATCATCGGCCCCCGGGGACCGGCAGTTTTGACGTTATTGTTATCAGCAACCGGGGCTCCTGATACAGAAGTCAGGCGACGTTTGGACATACTGGTATCCTCATGACCAGAAACAGAAGGTGCAGCCTGTGACGAATGTTCAGGCTGCCGTCATAAGGTATATGTGCAGATTGGCAATCCTGCAAAGTTGGGGGCCACGAAGATCACAAAGCCCTTATATGGTTCGCCCCGTTTTGCAACAGCCTGTTTTATTGATTGGTAAACAAGGATAACTGTCCACATATATCTGGCCTGATCAACCAGCTCTTGTATCTGATCGTCGTAGTCACTGAAGCGCTCATCCAGTGTTTTCAGCTGCTTGCTGTAATCGTGAATCAGCGAGCGTGTCAGATCGTGTAAGCCACTTTCGGCATCTTCCAGTAGCGCACCTCTGATCTGATTGACTCTTGCTTTAATGATGATTACGGACTCTTTTAAATTGAACTATCGTTTTTATATTGATCAGTAATAGCAGCAAGCCCCATGTCTCAATATGCTTCACGATTGGCAAGGTTGGAAAATGCCACAATGCTCCCCATATCAAGAACTGGATCTTGCTTTATGAAGTAAACTGTTCTGGTTACTGATCTAGATGGGGTGTTGTCGATGAAAGTAAAAACGATCTGTGCCGTGATCGCGGTAATTGCGCTTACGGGCTGTGAACAGTCAGAAGAAAAGTCCAGTATTGATAATAAAACCGCGGAAGCCATCTGCAACGCGAAAGAGAGTTTGCCCGGCGGCTGGGCAAAATCTGACGTCACCCCAGAGGCTAAGAAAGCGGTGGAACTGGTGATCAAGGGAATGGAAAAACCGGCAAAACTGAAAAAGATGCTTGCGGTTCACTCTCAGATTGTCAACGGGGTAAATTATGCATTGGAGTTCCAGTTGGAAAATGGAACTATCTGGAGTGCTATTGTCTATCGGGATCTGGAAGGAAAATACATCATTACGCAAATGCCAATCCCCGGACTGTTTTGTGACCACTGATTGATCAGTTTTTATCGCCGTTTTGCGACAGCATCCGATTTATGGAATGATTCGCTTCGATAATAATAATTACCGGATGCTGTTGAGGTTCCCATGCCTGATCAACCCCGCGTACTCTGTGAAGTGAAAGGTCACATTGCCTACGTCACCATGAATCGCCCTGAGAAACATAACGGTCTGGATATGGCCATGTTTCGTGACATGATTTCTACCGCTAGAAAGATTCGGAAGGATCGGGGGATTCGCTGCGTAATTCTTTCCGGAAATGGACCCTCTTTTTGCGCGGGGTTAGATTTTCAGGCCGTCAATAAAGACCCGAGCATCGTGGCGAAAGTTTTTCTGAAGCTGCCCTGGACCAAACAGAACATTGCCCAGGAGATTGCCCATTGCTGGCGGGACCTGCCGATTCCGGTTATTTCGGTTATTCATGGCAACTGCTTCGGTGGAGGGATGCAGATTATTCTGGCTACGGATTATCGCATTGCCAGAGCGGATGCCAGTCTTGCCATTATGGAGATGAAGTGGGGCCTGATTCCGGATATGAGCGGTATGGCCACACTCTCCCGGCTGACCCGCATTGATATTGCCCAGGAGCTGACCATGACCGGGCGTAAGTTCACTGCTCGGGAAGGGTATGATTATGGCTTGATCAGTCGATTGTCTGATGACCCGATGGCAGAGGCCGAACAACTGGCTGAGACGATTTGCAGGCAGTCGCCAGATGCGGTAGCTGCGGCGAAATACCTGTTCAAGAAAACCTGGAAGGCCGATACCTGGAAGGCCCTGCGCTGGGAGCGCTGGGTGCAGGCTCGACTGCTGGGGCGTAAAAATCAGCGAATTGCCATGAAGAATGGTTTGAGCAAGCAGGGAGAGCCTCAGCCATTTATTGATCGGTGATCATTTTGACAGGTGTCTTTCCTTGGGGCGGTTCAGGCGAGGCCGCTGAATGGTTTTAATTGTATGGAGTAGGTCATCATCTCCTCCTGGATGAATACGGGATGGTGTTTTATGCCAGGGTTTGCCAGCGATTTTTTAACCGCTGGGTCGTCTGGATTATGGTTGGGTAGAAGTGTTGCAGATGCCGTGCATTCAGCCTCCGAACCGTGATTTTGCGACTGGATTTTCATTCACTCCCTTCCATGCTGAATACACCGTGAATTCAGAGTTCCTGAAGTACCGGTTTAATGAATTTTATTCGGGAGAATCGATCATGGCGCTGTTTCAGTACCCGAAGAATGGCTTCCGGATCGGCTATGCTGCTAAAGCGCTCTGGTCCCTGCTTAATGTTGAATAAGGCACCGTACTGGTCGCACCAATATTTCAGCTGGAAGTGTAGGGCATGCATATCCAGTCCGATCAGATTACCTGCGATCGGGAACGTTCTGGGGCCGGAAAGGTCATTAATTCCGCGGGTTACGACTTCTGATTTTACTGGCATTTCATCAGCTGCGACGTTTCAGGTATGTGCTGTTCCTCATTGACGTACTGCTATTATGCGTTAGGAGTGAAATGGCTTTGAAGTAACTGGTCGTTATTTATCTTATGCAAAAGCACCACATTGGCTGTGTTTGTTGATCAGAAAGTATTGAGGAAGAGTAAGTGGATGACTCAAGCGTCTCTCTGATTTTTATTGAGCAGATGTATCTTATTTCAGTAGGCTAATGATGAATTTTTGAATATTCCCTATTTGTTATGTTATAACACTTTTGCATCTTGATCGCAGGTAGTGATCTCACCAGTATTATGGTGAGGGTAATTCCGAAGGGAATCGCAGCATATGACCATCAGCCTCAACCCTACAGGCCGCGGGAAAAACAGAAGACGATTTCTGCCCAGTCTAATGGTGGCTGTTTATCTGCTGGTGGTTAACTATACCCTGAGCCACGTGCATACAGCATCGGATAACAACCAGCCAGAAATATCCTGGCAGAAACAGGTTGTTTCAGGTGTTGATGACAATAGTGATACTAGGAATACTGGCAACCACCATACATCGGGTTGTATGCTGGTGTCCCAAGCCTCTTCGCCCATTCATTTCTTCAAAATAAAAGTACCGTTCGGTGCTATTCATAACGACAGACCCTACCTCTTATCCTTTGGCTCTCCCACCCCAACCAAAAGACGGACCCGTGCACCGCCTGTAAACCAAGCCTGATGAACCGGTTAATAGCGCTTTTTTACGTTCTTTCTGCGAGCTGAAAATGGCTATAAAGCAATCCTGCTTTGTCTCCCCGTTTCCGCTATTCGCAAAAGATTGTGAACAGGTTCTTAAATATTATTTATTCAGGATTTGTTTATGCGTCACTTTTCAAAAATGGCCGTTGTTGCCTGTGTTTTGATTTCAACGGGTGCTCTGGCTGAAAGTACTCGTCATGCAGATGCTCATGTTCATGGGGCAGGGCATCTGAACTTTGCAGTAGAAGGTCGTCAGGTTCACCTGGAGCTGGAAACACCGGGGTTTGATATTCTCGGTTTTGAATCCATCACTTCGGAAGCTCAGCGAAACCAGCTCGAAGACGCTTTGAGTGAACTCAGAAACCCTGAGCTGTGGTATTTTACGGCTTCTGCGGCCTGTGAATTTAAATCAGTCACTGTCTTTGCGGGTGAAGATGAACATGAAGATCATGGTGATCATCACAACGAGCACAGTGGACACCATGACCATCATCATGAACATAAAACGCACCATGAAACAGCACACATGGATATCTCGGCAACCTATGTTTATGAGTGTGCAAAAATTGCCAATCTGAATAGTATCTCAACGCGATTGTTTCAGTGGTTTGGCAACAGTGAAAAGCTAAAAGTTCAGGGCTTTACCGGTTCAGGCCAAATAGCCGGAGAAATGACCCGCAAGCAGCCTGAGGTGCGTTTCTGATATGAGTAATCTCAGAACGCCGGTGATTCATCTTAGCAATGTGCTATTTGGCTGGAACGTGGATGCTGTCGTTCTGGACATCCCCGAATTGATCATTAATCAAGGGGAGAAGGTGTTTATTCGTGGGCCATCGGGCTCCGGTAAAACAACACTACTGGGCTTGTTAGGTGGTGTCCTTACGGCACAATCGGGTGATGTAACGGTGCTTGGAAGCGACCTTCGCCGTTTGTCTCCATCCCGGCGCGACCATTTTCGGGCGGAACATATTGGTTTTATCTTTCAGATGTTTAACCTGATTCCTTACCTCTCGGTGATTGAAAATGTCACCTTGCCACTGGGGTTTGCCCGAAAGCGTTTTGAGGCTGTTCTGTGTTCAGGTGTTGAGCCGGAGCAGGAGGCGGTTCGACTGTTGCAGCATCTGGAGTTAACCGAACCACAATTGTTACAGCGAACGGTAACGGAGCTCAGTATTGGCCAGCAGCAGAGAGTTGCTGCAGCCAGAGCGCTGATTGGTCGTCCGGATCTGGTGATTGCGGATGAGCCAACGTCAGCGCTGGATACTGACACCCGTGAAGCCTTTATCCGTTTGCTATTTGATGAGTGTGACGCTTCTGGCAGTACGCTTGTATTTGTCAGCCATGACCACACGTTGGAAAAACTGTTTGATCGTTCTATCGCTCTGCATGAAATGAACAGGGCAAGCCTGTATCAGCCTCCTCTGCTTGATCCAAAGCGGGAGGTGGTTTGATGTTGATTATCCATCTGGCAGTAAAAAGCCTGAAAAACCGGAAAACCACTGCACTGCTGACCATCTTTTCCATTGCCATCAGTGTTGCATTGTTGCTGGGCGTAGAAAGGCTGCGGGTTGAAGCTCGTAGTAGTTTTACCAGTACTGTGTCGGGTACGGATCTGGTGGTGGGTGCGCGCAATAGCCCTCTGAACCTGTTGCTTTATTCTGTATTCCATATTGGTAATGCGACCAACAATATCACCTGGGAGACGTATCAGGAGCTGGCATCCAATCCGGCGGTAGCCTGGACCATCCCTGTTGCATTGGGTGATTCCCATCGGGGGTATCGGGTGGTGGGTACATCGCTGGATATGTTTGAGCACTACCAATTTGGTGATAAGCAGTCGATTGGTTTTAACACCGGTCAGCCATTTAATGATCTTTATGATGCCGTTATTGGCTCAGATGTCGCAGCTGTTCTCGGTTATCAGGTTGGTCAGGATGTGGTGCTCAGTCATGGTGTGGAAAGCAGAAGTCTGCAGGAACATCAGGATAAGCCATTCAGGGTCTCTGGTGTGCTGAAGCCTACAGGAACTCCTATGGACAGAGTGATTATGATCTCTCTTCAGGGTATTGAAGCGCTGCACATTGACTGGGTAAATGGTGCTGCTCCCAATGCACTCTTCACGGTTTCTGCAGATAAAGCACGAACCATGGCGTTACAGCCCTCAAGCATTACGGCCTATTTTGTTGGGCTGAAATCACGGGTGGCGGCTTTTCGTTATCAGCGACTGGTGAATGAATATCGCCAGGAAGCACTGACCGCTATCTTGCCGGGTGTTGCGCTGGGTGAACTCTGGCAGCTGGTGGGATCTGCCGAAAAGGCATTGCTGGCTGTTTCGGTGATGGTGGTGATCGCTGGACTGGTGGGGATGCTGACCACGATTCTCACTTCGCTTAATGAACGTCGCAGAGAGATGGCTATCCTGCGGTCAGTGGGTGCACGACCCGGGCATATTTTTGCACTGATGATTACGGAGTCTCTGATCTATGCCATTGCGGGTACGGTGCTGGGATTCCTGCTGATGTATGGAATGCTGCTCATCGTTCAGCCAGTTTTGCAGATGCAGCTGGGTTTGCATATTGCTATTACTTTACCGGGGCTTTTTGAGCTGATTCTTGCTGGAGCAATTATTGGTTCCGCCACAATACTGGGTGCAGTGCCAGCCTGGCGAGCCTATAAAAATTCATTGGCAGATGGTCTGACGGTCAGGCTGTAGGAGAGAAAACAATGATAACAAGACGACTCTTATGCCGTATGGCAGTTATGCTGATGGTGCCGTTGATACTGGTGGATGTTTCATCAGCGGCAGAGGTTGAAGGTATTAAAAATGCTTCAATCAGAGAGATTACCTGGGATGATCTGATGCCGCCGGTGGATGAGGAAATTGTTCGCAAATATGAGGCGGGTAAAATCAGCCAGGTTGAGGCGATTGATTATATCGTTAAGCTGGGCAAGGTTCCGGTTGAAAGTCTTGATCAGTCACGAGTAAAAATCCCGGGTTATCTTGTGCCTTTGAATATTGGTAAGGATCAGACCGCAACAGAGCTACTGCTGGTTCCAACCCTGGGTGCCTGTGTACATGTGCCTCCACCACCGCCAAACCAGACGATTTTTATCCGCTATGACAAGGGGATTAAGGTAACAGAAGCGGGTTATACACCCTACTGGCTGGAAGGGGTGATCAAGGTTGAAAGCAACACGTCCGAGTATACCGATGTGGTGTATGCCATGACGGTGAATAGTATTAAAGAGTTTGAATAGATAAGGAACTGTGCTTCGGTTAACCAGAGCACAGCTACCTCACGATTAGTTGTGAACACTTCCGCTGATCGTGTTATAACATCCTTTCCCGATTGGCTCCCCTGATAACCGTATTGGCGAGTGACCATGGAATCTACATTGCATTCTGCTACGTCCCCCATTGTCCACGAGATTGCTGAACTATTGATGTCCAGAGGGTGGACTCTGTCTACGGCGGAGTCTTGTACCGGCGGAGGGATTGGTCATGCGTTGACCGCCTTGTCCGGCAGTTCGAACTGGTTTGAAGGGGGGGTCATCTGCTATGCCAACGGCGTGAAAAGCCGGCTGCTGCATGTGCCTGAAGTGATTCTCAATAAGTACGGTGCTGTCAGTGAGCAGGTAGCCATCAACATGGCTCAGGGTGTTCGTAAACTCCTGGAAACCGATATTTCTGTAGCCGTGACGGGGGTTGCGGGGCCTGGTGGTGGCACACCGGAAAAACCGGTCGGAACGGTTTGGGTTGCCTGGAGTACGGGGCAGGAGACCGCCGCCAGACACTTTCATCTTGAAGGTGACCGTGATCAGATTCGGGAGAAGACCGTGTTTCAGGCTTTGCAGGGGATCCTGACGTTATTGACCTGAAAAAACTTCCACTTTTATCGAACGATGTCGAAGAGATAAATATACTGGACAAATAACCAGTATCTGTTTAAATATACAGTATTACTTTTTAAGCTGTTCCTGATGAAGTCAGAATCGAACTGAGGGCGTGAATAATGGATGATAACAGAAAAAAAGCGTTGGCAGCAGCACTGGGCCAGATTGATCGCCAGTTTGGTAAAGGCGCCATCATGCGTATGGGTGACCAGAAACAGGAAGCGATTCCTGCTATTTCCACTGGCTCTCTGCAGCTGGATATCGCACTGGGTATTGGCGGTCTGCCAAAAGGCCGTGTTATAGAAATCTTCGGTCCTGAATCTTCCGGTAAAACCACATTGACCCTGAGCGTTATTGCCCAGGCTCAAAAGCAGGGCGCGACTTGTGCCTTTGTTGATGCCGAGCACGCCCTTGACCCGCTGTATGCCGGCAAGCTGGGAGTTAATGTGGATGATCTTTATGTTTCCCAGCCCGACACGGGTGAACAGGCGCTTGAGATCACCGATATGCTGGTGCGCTCCGGTGCGCTAGACGTGATTGTTGTTGATTCGGTGGCAGCCCTGGTACCGAAGGCTGAAATCGAAGGTGATATGGGTGATTCTCACGTTGGCCTGCAGGCTCGTCTGATGTCCCAGGCTTTGCGTAAGCTCACCGGTTCCATCAAGCAGACCAACTGTATGGTGATCTTCATCAACCAGATCCGAATGAAGATCGGTGTGATGTTTGGTAACCCGGAAACGACCACTGGTGGTAATGCTCTGAAGTTCTATTCTTCTGTCCGTCTTGATATCCGTCGTACCGGTGCCGTCAAGCAGGGGGATGAGGTAATCGGCAATGAAACCCGAGTTAAGGTTGTGAAGAACAAGGTATCGCCTCCTTTCCGCCAGGCAGAATTCCAGATCCTTTACGGTCAGGGCATCTACCATATGGGTGAAGTGATTGACCTGGGTGTGAAGCAGAAGCTGATTGATAAGTCCGGTGCCTGGTATGCCTATAAAGGATCCAAGATTGGTCAGGGTAAAGCCAATGCTGCTCAGTACCTCTCTGATAATCCGGAAATAGCTGCTGAAATTGAAGCTCAGATCCGTGATGAGTTAATGAGTACTCCAGAGAAAGACGCAGCAAAGAAAGCTGAAGCTGAAGCCAAAAAAGATTCTGGCCAAAAAGGCGAAACCGCTGCTGAAAGTCTGCAGCAGGACGAGCTGCTGGCAGAGTAAGTAAATGTCTGCCGAAGCTGCTCAGTTAGCTAAGGATATCCGCCGCTCGGCAATGGACCTTCTGGCTCGACGGGAGCATGGCTTTACAGAACTGGTTCGTAAGTTATCGGTTCGCTTCCCGCAGGCATCAGTGATTGAAGCACTGACCTGTTTGCGGGAAGAGCAGTTGCAGAATGATGAGCGTTTTGTTGAAAGCTATGTCTACAGCCGACAGCAAAGAGGTTATGGCCCGGTTCGGATCAAGTCGGAGCTCTTTCAGAAAGGAATTGATAGCGAGCTGATTGGTCAGTACCTGCTGGAGCAGGAAGAGCATTGGAATGAGTTGGCCCGCGACGTGAAAGAGCGGAAGTTTGGTTCTCAACCTCCAGGCGACGCTAAAGAGCGTGCCCGGCAGTCGCGATTCCTGGCTCAGCGTGGGTTCTCTATGAGCCAGATATATTCCACATTTTCCAGAAGCGCATAATCTTTTTTTCACCACAAAGATCACAAAGTTCACAAAGGCTCTTTAAGGTTTTATTAGTGAGTTTTGTAATGGGATGGTTCGCCCCACCTAAACGGCTTCGATGAGCCAGACTGGCAT
>OODV01000226.1 GCA_900299555.1 uncultured Endozoicomonas sp. | reverse complement strand
AACTGGCTGGAAGCCTTGGTGCTGTTATCTCGAATCACTTCAGTGGGAATTGCTGACGATTCCACCACTCAGTGATCCAGCAATTTGCCCTGGGAACCTGCAATACAGAAACCGGTGAAATCGGCGTCAAAATGAACACCTATTCCGAGGTCATCAAGCATATACAGGCACTCTGGCAATACGGTCTGAGGTCTTTCAAACTCAAATACAACAGCAACTACCTTGATCCTATCTGGACAATCCTGCTGGAAGATATCGTCTTCAAATACCCCGAATCCGCTTACAAGGACAACCTGCATTACAAGCGATATTACAAGAAGGCCACGTCCTTCTCAGGCAAGAACTACCAGCTCTATATAGGCAATCTCCTGTCAGCCTGCGCCAGAAAAGGGCTGAAGTTTAAAAGGGTGCTCAGGGAGCTACAGGGGAGCGTGATATGGGATGATATAGCGCTGCATTACGAGAAAAAGAACACGACAGAAAACCAGCTGATCGACCGATTACGGGAGTCTTACCAAGAAAGAATACTGATGGGATACAGCATATAACCAATAGCAGAAAGGGGATAAACCCCAATCTGTTATTTCTTGGTAGAGCGAGTCGGTTGCTCCTGTGAAGACTGATTTTTCAGGAAGCCGTGAAGGATTTCCAGAATGGCTACCAGTTCTTCAACTTCTGAGTTATAGCTATCGCGGATCACCTTGGTGGTGTACTGGCTCAGTTCTGCGATTTCATGACGCTTGGTTTCAAGCTGGTTTTTGGTCAGATGGATCAGGGTGCAGAGCATGGAGTTCGTTAGTGCTTTCATATGTCTTACCTCGTTTGCTGAATGTAATTTGTCCAGGAACGACAGGTAAGGACGAGTCCAAAAATGTTTTGTCCGTAGAGGCAACAGATTTTTTTGACTAAGTCTGTTGTCGTTCAAGGTGACAGGTATTCAGCAGGAGGTGTTTAATCATAATAGGACTAGGTTCTGTTGACATAAGGATTTAGCTATACAATGTCGCCTTTTGCGCGATATGGACAGAACCCGACTTGATGATGAGCAATG
>OODV01000059.1 GCA_900299555.1 uncultured Endozoicomonas sp. | reverse complement strand
CACGGGTAAAGCTGAAAAAACTCTACCCATCAATCCCATTGAAATGATGTACTAGGCTGCCTCTACAGTGACTTCAACTTCGAGCTAACTGCCTTCAAAAACTGGTCTTTGCTTTTCCACTTCACTCTTCGAGAGCATCTGCATTCAATACAGGCATCCCATCTCGACCAGACCCCTTATCACTTCAACATCTCCTGAATGGAATACCTACTGACAATGATCAATATAAAAATATGAAAGAGCGGTTAGAGAACGCTGAAGATTTGTCAGAAGTTTTTGATCAGCAACATTTAGTAAGAGAATGGAGCAGGCCACAGCGTAATGATTATGTTCAGAAGCTTCTGACAGCAATGTCCAGAAACATGGCCCTGCTTAGGGGAGTAAGCGTAGAGGAATTAGTCAATAAACAACCAGAAGAACAAGGCTCATATTTATTGCGGGGAGTACTCGGTAAGCCACAGCATGAAAAGAATATACAAATGCTTGTACACCTTGAGTCCACCGGATTTCTTAAGGAAAAAGAGCCTCCAGGAGACATAAAAACACCTGCCTCACTATTATCTGCAGGCATTCACGACCAACCTACCCAAACAACATCAATAGAAACAACTTCTAACGCTGGACGCAATGATGATCTTCCTGTTGATTAGGCGAATTTTTGAAAAATGATCTGTGGATAAGTGCAAAACTGCACTTATCCACAACTTAGGAGGCAGAGAAGAACTTACTTGACCAGCAGAGACTTCCCAGACATCTCAGCAGGCTGTTCAACACTCATCAGATCCAGCAGGGTTGGAGCCAGATCAGACAGGATACCATCCTTCAGCTGAATAGCCTGAGGGCCAGCATAAATCAGGGGAACCAGCTCACAGGTGTGCGCTGTGTGCGCCTGACCAGTGCCCGGATCTTCCATCTGCTCAGCATTACCGTGGTCAGCAGTGATCAGGCACTGGCCACCCACTTCACCCAGGGCCGCAACAACACGGCCAATACTCTCGTCTACTGCCTGAACAGCCTTGACTGCAGCATCAAAGTCTCCGGTGTGGCCAACCATATCGCAGTTCGCGTAGTTACAGATGATCAGGTCATGCTCGCCGCTGCGAATCTCCTGAACCAGACGGTCCGTGACTTCAGGCGCACTCATTTCTGGCTGCTGGTCGTAGGTAGCCACTTTTGGAGAGGCGACCAGAACACGCTTTTCACCTTCAAATGGCTCTTCACGGCCGCCACTGAAGAAGAAGGTTACGTGAGCATACTTCTCGGTTTCAGCAATACGGAGCTGGGTTTTACCCATTTTCTCCATGTATTCACCCAATGTGTTCACCAGCTCGCTTGGCGGGAATGCACAAGGTGCATGAATATCGGCAGAGTACTGAGTCAGCATCACGAAGCCGGCCAGATCAGCGACACGGCTGCGTGCAAAGCCATCAAAGTCCTGATCCACAAACGCACGGGTAATTTCTCGAGCTCGGTCAGCACGGAAATTCATAAAGACCAGTGCATCGCCATCATTTAGACGAGCCGCCTGATCACCGGTTATGGTCGCTTTTACAAACTCATCGTTTTCGTCACGTTCATAAGCGGCCTTCAGGCCTTCTACAGCATTGGCAGCCGAGAACTCAGCCTTGCCATCGGTAATCAGATCATAAGCCTGCTGCACACGATCCCAGCGATTATCACGGTCCATGGCGTAATAACGACCAATCAGACTAGCAACGCGGCCAATGCCTTTCTCTTTTAGCAGGGCATCCAGTTTTTCCAGGGAAGATTCAGCGCTGCGAGGAGGGGTATCACGGCCATCCAGGAAGGCGTGAACGTACACTTCCTTGGCGCCACGACGGGCAGCCAGCTCTACCATGGCATGAATATGGTCTTCATGGCTGTGGACACCGCCCGGAGAAACCAACCCCATGATATGAACGGCTTTACCGGCCTTGATAGCTTTATCCACAACACCGGTAATGACTTCGTTTTCGTAGAAGTCACCATCTTTGATCGCTTTGGTGATTCGGGTCAGTTCCTGGTACACAACCCGACCGGCACCCAGGTTCATATGGCCAACTTCACTGTTACCCATCTGACCATCCGGCAGACCAACATCCATTCCCGAGCCGGAAACGAAGCTGTGTGGATTCTCTTTCCAGAGACTATCCATTACGGGTGTTTTGGCAGCCAGAATGGCGTTGCTGTCTTTTTCTTCACGGTAGCCGTAACCATCAAGGATGATCAGGGCGGTAGGTGTGCGCTTATCAGTCATGGACTCTTAACCTTGGCGAACATGGAGGAAGATGAAAAGGTTGCGCCTTGGAGCTTGTCCGATAATAGGGCTGAGAAAAACATGCTTTTTCTGATACAGCCTGCGCAAACGACCTCTTGAACCAACCTCACTGTGAGTGGAATGGTTCGCATTCTACCTGCTTTACAGCCGGTTTCCAGTGAATTGCCTGCTGTTCTTTGAGCCGCGCAAACTATCACACAAGAAGGCGTCAACCGGCGATACCCTCTGGAAATTTCTGCAATTTACTGAGTTTTTCCGGTCAATTATCAACAACAGTCCTATACGGTTATTTTAGCCTCCCGATGACTTTTTGTACGCCCGCACACAACAAACATTCAGCCATATCATCTTTCAGAAGCTTCATCCCTTACTTTCCTGAAGTGGGATAAGTATACTTGCCTCCTTTCAATTTATAGATTGATAGCTTGTCCGCATGGAACAATTCATAGAGTTTGTAATAAACCACCCCCTGCACGTCGGTGCACTGGTGGCACTGGCCAGCGCACTGGCCTTCACTGAAATGCGTAAGGGTGGACAGAGTGTTTCCACCGCCCAGCTTACCCAGATGGTCAACCAGGATCAGGGCGTGGTGATCGATGTTCGGGAAAAGGCAGACTTTTCCAAAGGTCATATCGTGAATGCCATCAACATTCCCTATGCAAAAATGAAGGAACGTGCTGGTGAACTGGAAAAATACCGTGAAAAGACCATTATTGTGGTCGACGCCATGGGACAGCACAGTGGCAGTGTTGGAAAAACCCTGAAAACTGAAGGTTTTGCCAACGTGGTCAGACTGCAGGGTGGAATGTCTACCTGGACCTCTGACAGCCTGCCAGTGGTCAAGAAATAGGCTCTGGCTGGACAATCTGTACGACCGTTACCAAAATGCGTTATTCGCTTTTATCGCTTAGACCATCAAAAGTAAGGAAATGACAATGGCTGATAATCAGCAGCAAGCACCGCAGTTTGCGTTGCAGCGAATCTACATGAAAGATATCTCCTTTGAATCACCAAAGGCGCCTGAGATCTTTCAGAAGCAGTGGCAGCCAGAAGTCAAACTGGACCTGAGCACCAGCAACCGTCCCCTGGAAGAAGGCCTGTACGAAGTGGTTCTGTCTCTGACAGTAACTGTGGAAAATGGTCCTGAAGGCAGCAAAGAAACTGCTTTCGTGACTGAAGTACATCAGGCAGGTGTTTTCCTGGCCAAAGGTCTGGACGAAGAAGAACTGCACCGTACCCTGGGTGCTTTCTGCCCGAATATTCTGTTCCCATACGCCCGCGAAGCGATTGACAACCTGGTACTGCGCGGTAGCTTCCCTCCGCTGATGCTGGCGCCAGTGAACTTCGACGCGCTGTACATGCAGGCTCGCGAGCAGCAGTCCGCTCAGCAGCAGCCAGAAGCCGTTAACTGATAAACGCGACCCGTTTCCCGATGCCCGAAAAAGCCAGACCACCTGTGCTGTTACGGGAAACGGGAAACGATCTAAAAATCTAACGTCCTCCAACAAACCCCATCTGCCGCCAGGCTTCATAAACCATCACCGCCACGGTATTCGACAAATTCAGGCTCCGGCTGTCCGGGAGCATGGGTAGTCTCAACACCTGATCCCCAGGCAACGATTCCAGAATACCTGCAGGCAAGCCGCGGGTTTCCGGGCCAAACATCAAGGCATCACCTTCACGAAACTCGCAGCAACTGTAATTACTGGTGCCCTTGGTGCTCAATGCCAGCACCCGCCCAGGCTTAACCGTCTCAACAAAGCGTTGATAATCCGAATGAATCTGCAGCTCGGCAAACTCGTGGTAATCCAGCCCGGCCCGCTTCAATCGCTGGTCGTCCAGCTCAAAGCCCAGGGGTTCTATCAGATGCAGACGAAAGCCGGTATTAGCACAGAGGCGAATGATATTGCCCGTATTGGGTGGGATTTCCGGCTGGTAGAGAACAACATCAAGCATGAGCAGATCCAACAGATGACAGAGCGTCAATCATAGAGCATCTGGAGGGGGTGGAACTACAGAGATCACAAGCTTTGAACCACAAAGATCACAGAGCACACAAAGTTTTTTCTTTCTTGGGTGAATGAGAATAGGGGTGAAGCTCCAGCCTTCGGAGAAAAGCCTGCAAATTCTTTTCTCTGTGATCTTCGTGATCTCTGTGGTTCAAAAGGCTTGTAATATCAGCCAGCCTGGGTAAACCCGAAGATCATCACCAGCGTCAAAAACAAGGCGAGAAGATTACCGCCGCAGCCGTAGCGGAACAGTTTACTGTCATTGCGGTTATGGTCGTAAGGAGACAGATCCATTGTCAAAAGCCTCAAATCGGGGATTCATACAAAGAGGTGCCCTTTAAGAATAGTTTATGAATCTGGCCTGCAAGGTGGATGGAACCAGTGGCTATTTATGGGGAGTCAACGGTTAGTCAGAGTTTTCATCACAAAGGACGCAAAGTACACAGCATTTTTTTATGCTGCACTGCCACACTCCAGTGAAAACCAAAAACAAGGAAATAGTTTCCAAGTTTGTACTTCTTCGCAGCGAAGCAATAACCAAAACACATTAAGAGTCTTGTGCCCTTTGCGGTTCAGGAAAAAACCGATGACATTTCTGTGACAGCGAAAAGTGATAATGAAGCGTGGAATGGCTGATCATTCAGGCGGCTTCGGGATAATGTATCAGTCAGGAAATGGGATGGGAATAAGCAGCATTTTCAGCTGTGAAGAAGCGATAGAAAAACGCAACAAATTGGTAAGTAGTGACACAGACTGTGCGAGCATAAAACTGACAATTATCGACCAAACACAGATGCTCGCACACACCCCATTCGTAAAAACCGAAAGACAGCAAAATTTATTGTGATACGAGTCACAAAAAGCTTGAGTATTATTCCGAGATGTTGAAAAATCGGGAATCGTTATAATGGCTGACCAAAAGCTTACAATCTGTCTGAAAGTCATATAGCAGAAGGCTTTGGTCGCAAAATAACCATTATCCGGTGTTGACTTGAAAAGGTTTGTGACTGGATTTGTGGAAAGTGTGAATCGTTAACTGTAAATAGTGAATGATTAAGCATAACAAGCGGGGCTGCCCCTACAGGAGACTGTCGGAGTACAGCGCCCGTCGCGAGGGGTCAGAAAATTGAGGATAAACAGTTGGTTTTGTGAGGCGAATAGCAGGGCTATTCAACGAGTAAAAGCCACAGTTTAGACCGATTTACTGACACCGCAGCAGGGCAGACTGTGCTTCGACAGGCTCCTCACCATTCACTCTTCACCCTTAACACTTCCCTTTTCCCCATTCACCAACCAGACGACACTTGATAAGAACGTAACCACAGGCAAACGGCAGCTAACCACTGCATGGGGGCAAAAGAATGAAAACATTAAAGACATTGGCACTGGCGACTGCGGTTTCTGCTGGATTCATAGGTACAGTTACCATGGCTGCTGTTAATCCACAAAACCCTGGAAGCTCATCTGAAGGTAAGTTTGATATTACTCTCACTATTGAACCCCTTGTTCAAATAAGCCAGCTTACAAACTTACCACTTCAACTAGCTGCTGATAATTCTTATGCAGATGGAACTGCAACATTTTGTGTTTTTTCAAATGAAGCGCTAGGGAACTACGACATTATCGCTACAGGCAAATACAAAGATAAGGATGGCGTCGATCAGACTGATGGCTTTTATATCAAAACAGATAGCCTTTCAGAAGAAACAACTTCCGGTGACTACACCGGTGAAATAACTCTTGTTGTATCACCTTCATGACCTCGATCCCACGGCTCTCTCCGTGGGATTGAATACCGAACTTCTCTGAAGCCGGGTAGGTCGGTTAACCTCGCTCCCATGGCCTTCCGTGGGAACGAATACCGAACTCTCCTGAAGTAATACCACCAATGGAAAGTTCAAAACCCGAAAGTTTGCGGTATGCATTCCCACGCAAAGCATGGGAACGAGACAAAGCAACACCAAACAACTCCACCCAAAGTGGAAAGCCAATTAAAACTCAGTGAGCTTTGTGAGCTCCGTGGTTAAACACCCAGGATAAGATCACCCATTATGCGTCGTTGGAAGTGCATCATTTCAATGCTTTTTGCATTTTCCATGTCCGCTTTCAGTCACATGGCGCTTGCTGACGACCCCATTTTTCTCGCTGCCGCCAACCCACCTGCTGGCTTTGAAGAACTCAGTGGCACCCAGCAATCCCTGGTGGATATCTATTTCGGCAATCGCTACATCGGTTCCCAGCTGGCCTCTTTCAGCCCTGGTATTATTGAACTGCCCAACCCGGCCGAACTGATCCGCCAGATTGGTAACCTGAATGACCCAACCTTGATTGTCAGCACCCTGACCGGCGAACTGAACAGCCATGCAAACCTGGTCTGTCTGACGGATAACTCTCAAAACTGTGGCATTCTGGAAACCCCCATTGCCGGTGTGATCTTCGATGAGTCCCGTTTCCGTGTGGATATCTTTATCAATCGTCGTTTTATGCTGACCCGTGCTGCTGATGTACGTAAATACCTGCCCCCTTCCGATGCGGGCTTTGCCCTGATGCAGAACTTCTCTGCGGCCGTTTCCGGCTCCACCGCCGAGGGCAGCGATAACAGTTATACGCTGAATGGCCTGACCATGGCCGCCTGGGAAGAGAACAGCCTGTACTGGAGCTGGGACTATTCCGACACCAACCACTTCTCCGTCAACCAGTTCTACGGCCAGCGTGATTTTGAAGGGCTGGAATACAACGGTGGACTTTTATCCACCAGCGGTTTTGGCCTGAACCTGACTTCTGACCAGCCCATGGTTGGCCTGCGCATTAATAGCTCTGACAATACCCGGGAAGACCTGGACTTCTCTGGTGGTATGCCCGTAGAAGTGTTCCTGCCCACCCGTGGCCGGGTGGAAGTACGTAAAGATGACCGCCTGATCGACAGCGCATTCTTCGAGGCAGGCTCCCAGCAGCTGGACACCACCAGCTTCCCCAGTGGCGCTTACGATATCGAGATTCGTATTCTTGATGAGAGCGGCAACCTGATCTCCACCGAAACCCGTTTCTTCGCCAAACAGAGCCAGATTCCACCATTGGGTGAATGGCTGTTCTTTGCCGAAACCGGCCGATTGGTAAACCGTGAAGCGGATAAAGCCTTGCCAGAGCTGACTGAGCAATGGCTGACCCGTGCTGGGGCTAGCCGCAGGGTGTTTGATACCCTCGCTGCAACAGGCGCGGTCGCTATCAATAATGAAGATGCCCTGATGGAGTTCGGGCTGTACCACTTTGGCTACCGTTATGAAATCTCCCCATCACTGATGCTGGCGGATAATGGCAGCAAGGGGTTTACCGTCAACAGCCGACTGACTCTGGGTGACCTTTCCCTTTCAGGTAACTATCGTCGTTTATGGCACGATGAAGCTATTGATAATGACGTGAATGGCTCTTTTGAAGAGAGTGGCGAAGAGATTCCCGGCCTGTTTGGTAATGCCTTTGAACAGCACTCGTTGTCGGCGTCCATGCCCGTGTTCGATGGCAGTCTGGGCTATCGTTACAGCCTGAACCAGAGCTACGACGACAATAATGAAGAACAGGACCCAACCCGAACTCACAGTCTGGACTATCGCCGTACCTTGTTCCGCACCTTTGATTACGATGGTGATATCACCCTGAGCTTGAGCAAATCCGGCGATACCGAGATTGGCCTGGTCAGCTTCAGCTTCCGTTATCGGGAAGACCGCTGGAACTTCCGCGCAACCCCTCGTGCTGAAATCAGTAAACGGGATGGTGAAACGGAAAGCTCTGAACGACTGCGCCTGTCGGCCTCCTGGGATGATGGCGATCTGCTGGACGGCGACCTCCGTTTTGATGCCGGCGTTGAAGGCGGTACCGGCGATGATCGTATGGATGGCAGCGTGCAGTACGCTAACCGTTATGGCCGAGCCAGTTTCAGTGCCAGCCATACCCGTGGCGATACCAGCAATACCACCTCCTGGGGTGGTAGCATGAGCACCAGCTTCCTGACTGACGGTGACGTGTTTGCCCTCGGTGGTGAAGAACGTGCCGAGAGTGCCCTGGTGGTCAACCTGGACGGTCGCCCCGGTGATGTATTTGACGTTAAGGTAAACGGCCAGCGTCGTGGTTATGCTATTGCTGGCTCCCCATCCATTATTGCTCTTTCACCTTATGAACAATACCGGGTCAGCCTGAGCCCCGCCGGTGAAACCCTGTACAGCTTTGATGAGCGGGAAAAGACCGTCACTCTCTACCCCGGTAATGTGGTGACACTGGATTACGAAGCCATTCCTTTGCAGTTGCTGTTTGGACGACTATTGTTTAATGGTCAGCCTTTAGAAGGAGCACGTATTAACGGCGGCCTCTACCCTGGCAGCACCGACGATATCGGTATGTTCCAGCTGGAAACCCGATCCGATGTGGGCAACCTGCAGGTTGAACTGGACAATGACTGGCTCTGCCAGCTGCCAGTGAAACCAATGGATGCCGGTTATGTGCTGCAGATGGGTACTATCGATCTTAGCGATGCCCAGTGTGCGCCATTGTTGGAAGGCCAGCTGGCGATTACCAAGCGGGATGAGTTGGAAGAATAGGCAGATGCTTTGTTTTCACGACGGAAGGGCTGAGTTCACAGGGGAAAACCTTTTAGGCATTTTTCACCCGTTTTCATGCCCCTGAGGCTGTCGCGAGAGTAGCACAAGCACTGGAATCACTAAGGACCCAATGACCGCAAACTCAGCTTTAGAGCATAGACATTACGGACGTTTGAGAAGTTTATTTCTGAAATTAATAAAGCATCGCCAGTGTAACTTCTGATCTGGCCAATTCTCTTATATTACCGACTCTACAAGCAGTCTATGCTGCTCTGGGTTTCGAGCTTAATGTTCGTTCGTGCTGATTATTTGAAATCAGTTCTAATTTTTGCTCATATCGGTTCCAGCAGCCACGAATCGTGAACCGGGGAATAA